>CALCPB010000354.1 GCA_937897665.1 uncultured Halomicronema sp.
GGGCGTACCATGGCCGCTATTTTAGAAAATTATCAGCAACCCGACGGTACGGTGAAAGTGCCTGACGTGCTGCAGCCTTACCTCAATCGCGAGTGGCTGTGACGCCTGCCTATTGGTGATAAAACGGCATAAAGTGCCTGCCGATGCCCACCGTTTTAATCGTTCTGCCCGCGATGGTGGTGGTGTAAATGCTGAAAGCACCCAAGTTTGTGCGATCGGTTGAGCGATCAATTAACAGCTTGACAACGCCGCGTCCGACCAGGTCGGCACTGTTTACCAAAGAGCGACACAAGTCTTCGCTGGGTAAGGTCACGACCCCGCCAACGTGAATCCCTCTTTGCAGCTCGTCGCAGTCTTGCTTGAGTTCTGCTGAGAACCGCTCAGAGGCGTAGCCCACATAAGCGTCTTGGCCGGGATTGGTCATCATCAACGCGGCCAAGCTGAGGAGCCCGCCGCCGAGCATCGCTAACGCCGTCTTGTGTTTGATCCATGAATGGACGTTGCTCGTACCCGGCTCGGTGGTCTGAGGTGTCATAACCTTGCCTAAATCAACTTGATGAACGGCTGACACGACTGAACACAGCTAGGGGAGCCAGCTTTCCGTAAATTCCCCTGCTTGCATGCCTGCAGCCACCCACCACTGGGCTAATTCAAACAGAACCAATTGGGGTGGCTCGCCGCATCCACTGCGACAGATAGGGATCTCCTCACCGTTGACCGTCACAAATTCGCCGGTGATCGCGGGGGTAGGCAGATAGAATAAGACAACGTATTTGTTACAACACCGAGAATTTATGTCCGTTCTGGCCGCGATCGCCGTTATAGCCCTGCTCATCTTTGTTCATGAATCGGGGCACTTCCTGGCTGCTCGATTCCAGGGAATCCACGTCAACCGCTTTTCAATTGGCTTTGGCCCGATCCTCTGGAAGTATCAGGGGCCAGATACAGAATATGCCTTGCGCGCGATTCCCCTGGGCGGCTTTGTCGGATTCCCAGACGATGATCCTGAGAGTGAGATTCCTCCCGAAGATCCTGACCTTTTGAGCAACCGCCCGATCTTGGATCGAGCGATCGTCATTAGCGCAGGCGTGGTGGCTAATCTGCTGTTTGCCTATTTGGTCTTTGTCGCTCAGTTTGCCTCTGTGGGGGTGCCCCAAGCGTTCACCCCAGAACCGGGCATTCTCATCCCCCAACTTATTTCGGAATCTGCTCCGGCCGCGGCCGCCGGTATCCGGTCAGGTGACGTCATTTTGTCTGCTGACGGCATCGACTTCGGCACGGACGAAACCACCGTTCAGTCGTTTGTGCAGCTGATTCAAGACAATCCCGAGCAGCCGATTGATATGACCGTGCAGCGACAGGACGAAATTCTTGACGTGACGGTGACGCCAGAAATTGGCCCTGACGGTAACTCGGTGATTGGGGTACAGCTACAGCGCAATGGTGAGGTCGAGTACCGTCAGGCGCACAACGTCTTTGAAGTCTTTTCGTTAGCGGCTCAACAGTTCCAGGGCATGTTTCTGCAAACGGTGCAGGGCTTTGCCATGTTGATCACCAACTTTTCGGCAATGGCCAGCCAAGTTGCTGGCCCCGTCAAAATTGTTGAACAGGGGGCTGGCTTAGTGTCGAATAATGCCGCAACGCTATTTCCCTTTACCGCGATCATCAGCATCAACCTGGCGATTATCAACATTCTGCCCCTGCCTGCTTTAGATGGGGGACAGTTGGCCTTTTTGTTAATTGAGGCGCTGCGAGGCAGGCCGCTGCCCGATCGCCTGCAAGAAAACGTGATGCAAACAGGCTTAGTGCTGCTGCTCGGCTTGGGAGTCTTTTTAATCGTGCGCGATACCTCCCAGCTAGAAATCTTTCAGGATTTGCTGCAGTGAGTCCGCGCCGCCAGCGGTTGCCCAAAAAGCAGCGCGCCCTTGAAGTGCTGGCTCGGCTCAAGCGCCTGTATCCTGACGCCACCTGCTCGCTGGACTATGAAACACCGGTGCAGCTATTGGTGGCGACTATTTTATCGGCCCAATGTACAGACGAACGGGTGAACCTAGTGACCCCGGCTCTGTTTGCGCGGTTTCCCGACGCGCGGGCCATGGCGGAAGCCGACCTGAGCGAGCTGGAAACGCTGGTGCGATCGACCGGCTTTTACCGCAATAAAGCTAAGAACATTCAGGGAGCCTGTCGCAAAATCGTGACGGATTTTGGCGGCGAAGTGCCGCAAACCATGGCGGAGCTGACGAGTTTACCGGGTGCCGCCCGAAAAACCGCGAATGTCGTGTTGGCCCACGCCTTTGGCATCAACGCTGGCGTGACGGTCGATACCCATGTCAAACGCTTGACCAATCGACTGGGTTTCACCAAGCACAGCGACCCGAAAAAGATTGAGCAGGATTTGATGAAGCTGATCCCCCAAGCTGATTGGGAGAACTGGTCGATTCGGCTGATTTATCACGGTCGGGCCGTGTGCAATGCCCGCAAGCCTGCCTGCGATCGCTGCGAGCTGGCCGACCTCTGCGCCGCTGCCAAACTCTCGCCACCGAGTGAGGCGATCGCCGAGCAATCTGGCACGCCAATTGCCTAGGTGCCTGGTCTGGGCAGGTCGGTCTCTAGGCCACAAATTGGCTGAAAATAATCAACAGTGACCAGGCAAAGATCACCAGGGTCAGCAGGGTCGAAATAATGGGCATGTCTTAGGGTGAATGGGTTGGTACGCCTACAGTTTAGTCAAAGTGGGCGGACGGGTGAGCGCCGGCAACGGTCGGTTATCCCGTAGGGACATGAGCGGCCGTTGGTTGCAGGTGATGACCGTGGGGGAAGGGGGCCGCACCGCTGCCGATGCATCGCGTGTTCATCGGCAGAACTCATCCAGACCGCCCAACCCTAGAGCTGAAAAGGCTTCCTAGTTTTCTGAATGTGTCAATGTGCAGCTTTTTCCCCTGAACTGAGCGACCTGGCTCAACTCATGGCGCTAGCATCGCGGTCAGCAAACACGTCTTTGGCCGCAAAAATGCCGTTCAGAGCGGCTGGAAAACCGGCGTAGACGGCCATCTGCATGATGACTTCAACCACTTCTTCACGGGTGCAACCCACATTCAAGGCCCCGTGAATGTGAACTTTAAGCTGTGGTTGGGCATTTCCCATAGCCGTCAGTGCCGCCACGGTGGCGATTTCTCTAGATTTCAAATCGAGTCCAGGACGGGAATAGATATCGCCAAAGGGAAATTCAATGATGTACCGGGCCAAATCCGGCGCAATGTCTTTTAAGCTAGCAATCACGTGTTCTCCAGCCTGGCCATCAACTTCGGCGAGTTTTTGCCATCCTTGTTGATAACGGTCAGTCTGGGCGGCCTGCGAATGAGCTTGTCCCATGGAGTGCCTCTAGTGCTTGGTAGTGCTGAATTTTGTCGTGAATAACCTGCAGATTCTGAGCCAGTTCATCTAGCTGCTGCTGGATCTGCTGCTGGTGGCTTTCCAGCAGTTGTCGCCGTCGCGCCAGCGTGCGATCGCCTTGCCGCCGTAACTCAGCAAATTGCTGCATCTCTCGAATGGGCATGCCGGTGGCCCGCAGCCGCATCAAAAAGTTGATCCAGGCAATATCTTGACTGGCATAGCGACGATGACCGCTGGTTGCCCTGGCAATCCCAGTCAGCAGACCAATGCGTTCGTCTGACATCTTGCAGTATCTCAAGACAGTCTCATACCGCGACAGGAACCCGAGCC
>CALCPB010000355.1 GCA_937897665.1 uncultured Halomicronema sp.
CACCTGGAATTTAATGCTAATTAACAAAACACTACGATATGGCCATGTTGATAGTGCAAGTGTTCACCCCAGCACTACAATAGCGCACACAGAAATTCAATTAATTATGAGCAGCCCACAGAATGACTAACTTGAACGGCAGAAGATAGATTGCCCCCTGACTTGTACTCAATTTCCGACTAGGGCGAATACCAACATTTACCGATATCCTGATTTATCAAACATCCTCTTTTACTGTTGCTTTGACTGCCAACGCCATAGCCAGTGACCGAGAGCATTTTTTAGCAGCTGGGATGAATCACTACATCAGTAAACCAGTTCATCTAGAAGTGCTTATCGCTGCCTCAGAGCAGGTAGACCCCCATTGGCAGATTTTCTGATTGGCTGGATACCAATTTGGCCGCAAGTCTTTATGCCTGCTCTGGCTGAGATTGCTGAGATAGGACTTAGAAATCACTGGCATGAATCGGTCAGATTTACGGGCTGATAGTCCATGCCAACTCTATCTATGTATCCAGAAAGTTAGAAAGTGACATAACTTTCTAGCAATGTGATCAAACCAATAACGGAAGCATTGTAATCAATGGCATATTCATTGGTCGCAAAGGATTTTTCACTGTCGAGATAGCTTAGAATTCCTTGACCTTTGGGGGCAATTTCATCTTGGGTGTCACTATTGGGGCCACCGACCACAAGCCCCGGAATCAATAAATTGCGTGCTCGGGCAAACAGGTGATTCACATGTTGAACCGGGTGAGTACCGACAGCAGTAATAAAGGTTTGATTGAAAGGATTGCGTCCGAGCAAGTAATCGAGCTGTTGCTGAGCAGCTTCAAGGTATCGACGATCGCCCGTGAATTGATAGGCATAGGCAAGGGTGATGCCCTCTTCGGCCACCATTTTGTTGGAGCCCCAGATAAATCGATCATTCGCAAGGTGATAGCCGTTGCTGTGGGCGATCTCAATTAATCGGTCGGCCCTAGTCAGCAACTTCTCGACAATTCGCTCTTTCAGCGCTGTGGCATTGGCGTCGTTGGGGGCCTGCATCACAAAGTCTAGGAGACCCAGCGCCGATGGATCTTTCCCCTCAAAGAGGCCATAGGGCAAGGTATCAACGTGTTGGCTGAAATAAGCAGCGTAGGGTTCTTGCCTGGTGGTGAGAAAGAGTTCGGTGGCGGCCCAGAGGCGATCGTCCACGTCCACTCTGAGGGTATCTTCTTGATCCCAATCAGAAAACAGGTAGGCTCCGGAGCCGTCATTGTCGCCGGGATGTTCGTCTACCAACATCCTGGGCTGAGTCGCGAGAAAGTCCCACGCTTTGACAGCAGCGGCTAAATATTGCTGAGCGATTGCCTCATCAAACGGTTGAAAAATGCGGCTAGCCTGGGCCATTGCCCCTGCAAACTTTGCCGTTTCTGGGGTGGAAATGCCTTAGACGTAGCGGGTTCGAGTGTCTTCGTCGGGAGTCAGATCGATGGGCCAACTGGTGCCCGAGAGCTTACGATAAACCGCCCCATCCGCTCGCTGCATGCGCAGCATCCAATCTAGCCCGACCTGCATCTCATCCAACAGGTCGGGCATGCCATTGCCGCTTTCTGGAATCTTGAGTTGCCCATCCCAAAAGCGCTCTGGCGCTTGTTCATAGACACTGAGTAACCGCCCCACTGTAACCGCAGCGGTGGACACATATTTGCCATAGTCTCCCGCATCATGCCAGCCACCGGCAGCAGCTAAGTGCACCTCAGCATCATTGATAGCGTCTGAGTGGGCCATCCTGCCATCGTGGAGATGACAGGGCGGGTGATAGATGCCAGTTTCTGGATCGGCGAGCTCGATACCGCAGCGCTGCAGGTAGTAGGAGCGCAAGAGTAAGCGTGTGGCTTCGGTGTAAGGGTTGGTGGCGATCGTGAATGGAACTGATTCCAGGTCACCGTATTGCCACCGATAGCTGCCTGAGCGTCGCACCTCACTGAAATCAAGCCGTTGTAGCCCATCACCACTGGCTGAATCAATTGCTAAAGCAGCAGGCTCCAGAGTCAGAGCGACGCTATCATCGGCGGTATTAATGAGCTGCGCCACTGCCTCTGCTGGCGCTTCAGCATTGCGAATTAACGCTACTTTAGCGGCGCTCGGAAGGTATCCGACTTGATTGAGCACGATACCCTGAGAAGCTGTTGTCGCATCCATGCTTTCAATCCAAGCATGCAGCATGAGGACCGCGATCGTGGTTCCGGCTATCAGAAGTTTGTACAACCAAGATAAGAGACGGGTATTCATATAAATCTAGCCAAGTCATGGATAACTTAGACGACCTGTAAACATCTTTTCCCTAGCAGTTAGCGACTATCAAACAGCCAAATCACGACCATTTTATTAGGACAAAACTTGCTGTTAATAAATTCTGCTTAGGGATTTTTTCAACCACTGGCTAAAGAATCGATCTATGCCAGCTTTTCCTGAATAATGTTGATAATCTTGCCAATCGCTTCTTGGGCTAAGTCTTCTGGAAAATTGACGTGAATGCTGAGGTTGGCGTTGGTACTGTAGAGATGTAAGGAACCATAGCCAGGTTGCCAGCCTGAGTATCCAGCTAGCTGTTGGTAAGCAATAAATTGAAAGGAAGTATTCTCAAGGTTGTGATATTCAATACCGCTTTCTTTGAATTTCAGGATGACGGCACTATTAACGTCTTTAGGATGAAAGCCTTTAAATTCCAACATGTTTTTGCTCCGCAGTTTTGCTCTGATTTCAAGCACCCTGATTCTTCTCTTCGTTAGCACCCAATATCAATCGATAGGCTTTGAATAATTCTTAGTAATTCTTGCCTTTACTCAAGGGAGTTATACCGATTCTCTGAAACTGGACTACAGATCTTCCTTTCGGCTCCGCTCAAGGAACGTCGGCTGAGCGAAGTCGAAGCCGACTTGTATGTGTAGCTGTAATTTGTAGAACTGGTATTACTGAATAGCTGGCGCAGCTTGAAGTCCAAGGTTGCTGACGCCGTTGACAAGGGCAAATGGACGGCTAGAGAGGAGGGGAATTCTCGAGGAACCGTGCTCAGCCAAACGCTTATCAGGCAAGGCTGAGCGCAGTTCTGCCTATTGACGGCTGCTAGACGTATAAGAAAGAGGTGTCGGCCAGATTTAAATCAGTGACACCATCCACGATCGCAATCAGTTCATCGGCGTTGCTGAAGTCACCACTGCCGTCACTGTCTAAATAGATTTGGGCAGCGGATGAGGTGCTGCCCAGCACATAGTCATTGGCGGTGCCCGATAACTGAATCAAATCCTCCCCAGCTTGGAAGTCATTGATGATGGCATAGTCGATGCTGCCATCGGTTAATGAGTTCTGATCATCGTAGAAAGCCTGTTGAGCATTCCCCAGCACAAAGACATCCTGACCAGCTCCACCGGTGAGGACATCGACCTCGCCCACACCGTTATCTGTTCCTGCCAGAAAATCGTTTCCTGCGCCACCAATCAGGGTGTCGTTACCGGTTTTGCCAAATAGCTGGTCATGGCCGTCGCCGCCTTCGAGGCGATCGTCGCCAGCATCGGCATACAGGTTGTCATTGCCCTCACCACCGTAGAGTAGGTCATATACGGTGCCGCCGAAGAGGGCGTCATTGCCATCGCCGCCATACAAGGTATTCGTGCCCGCAATGCCATACAGTTCATCAGCGCCGCTACCGCCCAACAGTTGGTTGTCGCCGGTGCTGCCAAAGAGTTGGTCATTGCCCGCGCCACCCTCGAGGGTGTCATTGCCGACTTCTGCCTGCAAGAGGTCATTGCCCTCACCACCGTAGAGTTTATCGTCGCCGAGTCCCCCATACAGTTCGTCATTGCCCGCACCGCCGTGGAGAATATCTGCGTCATTGCCCCCGATCAGGCGGTCATTGCCATCGCCCGCATTGAGGATATCTTGGCCGCTGCCGCCATCGAGCGTGTCTTGACCAGACCCGGTGGTGAGTTGGTCATTGCCGCTACCACCGCGCACATCGTTATTGCCCTCACCGGCAATCAGCGTGTCATTGCCGCTGCCACCCTCAAGGCGATCGTTCCCCTGGTCACTAATGAGGATATCGTCGCCCGATAAGCCGTACAGATTCAAATTGGACGAGCAGGTTGAGGTATGATGGTAGACGACGCAGAATGCCTGTACAGTTTCCAGCCCGGCCTGGGTGACATCCAGAACTAAGTCCGTGGTGCTTTGGAAGTAGGCTGTATCGTTACCGGCACCGCCAGCAATCACATCCGCTGCGTCAAAGTACAGTTTGGCGTTGCCGCTACCGGCGAGTAGCTGATCAGCCCCCGCGCCACCAATCAAGGTGTCGTTACCGCTGCCAGCATCCAACACATCATCGCCGCTGCCACCCTCAAGGCGATCGCGGCCCGCCCCTGTCGTCAGGGTATCGTTACCACTACCGCCATCGAGCTGGTTATTGCCATCGCTGGTGGTGAGCTGATCATTGCCGTCACCGCCTTCCAGGGTGTCATTACCACCTGCCGTTTGCAGGATGTCGTTGCCCGCTTCTCCCAATAGTTTGACGGCTCGATTTTCTGTAGAAGTAAAGGTATCGTTGCCCGCGTTACCTTGAACCTGTTCCAAATTCGCGGCAT
>CALCPB010000356.1 GCA_937897665.1 uncultured Halomicronema sp.
GACCCAAGACATGGGGCCCGCCATCACCGCACCTGGCGATGCCAACAAGATATTAGAACCGCTGCTGGGCAAGCATTCGGTTATTTTGCTGAACGGTGAGCAGCACCAGCAGCGCCGCAAGCTGATCATGCCGCCCTTTCACGGCGAACGGCTGAAGGTTTACGCCGATTTGATTCAAACCATCACGCGATCGCTGATGGATGAGATGACCGTGGGACAATCCTTTCGCGCACGAGACGTGATGCAAAAAATCACCATGCGAGTGATTTTGCAGGCGATCTTTGGTCTGCATGAGGGCGAGTGCTATCGCCGCCGTGAAACGCTATTGGCCGAACGGCTCGACATGCTCAGCAGTCCCCTGGCCTCAACGGTGGTGTTCTTTCCGCTGTTGCAGACTAACCTGGGTGATTGGAGTCCGGGGGCGAAGCTAGCTAAGCAAGGTCAAGAGATTGATGCGCTGCTCTATGCCGAAATCAGCGATCGCCGGGCCGCGCCCGACCCTGACCGCGACGATATTTTGTCCCTGCTGTTGCAAACTACTGACGAAGACGGCCAGGGCCTGAGTGACGAAGAACTGCGCGATGAGCTGATGACCCTCCTGGTGGCAGGGCATGAAACCACGGCCACGGCCCTCACCTGGAGCCTCTATTGGGCGCACCACCAGCCCACGATCAAAGAGCAGGTGCAGCAGGAGATGGCGGCGGCAGGCGCGGGCGAGGATGCCTTGTCTCTGACCAAATTGCCCTAGCTGAGCGCAGTCTGTAACGAAACCCTGCGCATTTATCCGGTGGCGATGTTGACCTTTCCTCGGCTGACCCATGAACCGTTGGAATTGATGGGCCATCCCATTGCCCCCAACACGCTGCTGGTGGGCTGTATTTACCTCTTGCACCATCGCGAAGATCTGTACCCGGAGCCGGACAAATTTCGGCCAGAGCGGTTTTTAGAGCGGCAGTTCTCAGCGTTTGAGTTTATGCCGTTTGGGGCAGGGACGCGCCGCTGTGTCGGCTATGCCCTGGCCATGTATGAGCTAAAAATTGCCCTGGGCACCCTGCTGAGCGACTATGACTTGACGCTGACTAGCGATCGCCCCCTACCGCCAGAGCGGCGAGGCGTCACCCTCGGCATGAAAGGCGACGTCGAGATGGTCTTTAACGGCAAGCGGGCGGTTTCCCCCCCGGTTTTGGCCCAGATTTAATCCCCCTCTACTCACTCGCGGCTTTCTACTGGATACTAAAAACAGCAGCTTTCACAGCGTGTAAGACCATGGCAAACGGCAAGCGACGGTTGAGATGGGCAGTGGCAGGCGTCGTTGCCTGTGGGGGCTTGGCGGGCCTGACCTGCTCGGCTACCCCACCACCTGCCGAGGTCGACGTGGCTCCTGAAAGCGCGCCCGCCGAGGCCGAAAAATCCCCACTCACACTAGCGTATGCCGCCGCCGCCACCGCCGCCCAGCCAGCCCACTCGGCAACGAACGCAGCGGAATGGCGCGCCGGCAAGATGGCGCCCAGGGGCGCCAAGGAGAGAGCATCATCCGTTCCGCATCGGCCGTGCCCGGGCGCGCGGGGAGCGGGGAAGGCAGGAAGGCAGGAAGGAAGGAAGGCTTCAGTGTGTAGGTT
>CALCPB010000357.1 GCA_937897665.1 uncultured Halomicronema sp.
TCGCGCCAGACGCATTCACCGTGGCGTCCAGCAGGGCCACGCGATCGCCCACCATCGTGATGTCACCGCCTGCTGTGCCCGAGACGTCTAGCGTGCCCGAGGCGACTGCCGTGCCCGCTCCGTGGGGAATTTCCGTGGCGGTATTAACCAGTGCCACGGTGCCGTCGGGCTGCACGGTAAGTCCCGTGGCCAAGGCGGCATCGCCCCCCGTCAACAGCTGGGGCAGCGCCAAAGGTGTGAACGTGGTACCCGAGGTGGCCAGATCCTCGGGCAGCGTCGCCAGTTCTAGATTCAGCACCATGTCGGGATGGCTAATGCGGACGAGATTCGCTTCGGGCACCGCCGCGATCACGATGTCGCCGCCTGGTGCCGGCAGCATGCCGGTGTTGATCACCTGGCCACCGATGAGCAGAATCGCTTCGCCGGGGGAAACCGCTAAATTACCGGCATTGGCGATCGCCGCCGCTTCGTCGCCAGTAAACACGTAGCCCACCGGACTGCCCGTGAGCTGAGCATAATCATTGGCCGCGATCGCGTCAAAAATACCCGTATCAAACTGCACGCCGTTGGCGGTGGTGGCGGCAAACGAGCCCGCCAAATCGAGCTGCGCATGGGGGCCAAACAAAATTCCGGCGGGATTAATCAAATAGAGATCGGCCCCGCCGCCGCTGACGCTCAGTAGCCCATTAATATAGGAGGCATCGCCGCCCACCACGCGGCCCAAAATGGACTGCAGCTCTGGCTGCGCCATAAACGTGGCGACTTGTCCGGCAGAGAGGCCCAACTGCTCAAAGGAATGAAACAGCGCCTGGCCGTCACCTGAGGAGACGCCCCCCGTAATGGTGAATTCATTGCCCGTTTGCTCGACCTGCGTCTGACTACCTGCCTCGGGAATAATCGGATTCGCCCAGCCGCGATCGGCGCCCAGTAGCCCGCCGCCGTAAATGCCGATCGCCGCTGCTGCCAGCCAATGGAGTTGCATAATTCGCCCCGGTCTTCACGCCTCGATACTCAGTATCTTCAACTAGATGTCCCCAAGTTCGGGAAACCGCACTCAATTCGCTGTTGTGGTTACCCCCGGCGGAGATCTAAATTAGCACTCGAAGCGTGAGAGTGCTAACGTCAGAAACGAGGTCAATATTGGCTTCCTTTTCTAGGCAAGCACACATTCACATTGGTGTTAGCAATTCTGGAGAATTTGTAATGGCAGCTATTACTTTGAGTGCGTCCAGCGTCACCCCTTTGGGCGATCGCGTTTTGATCAAGGTCAGCGCTTCTGAAGAAACCACTGCTGGCGGCATCCTCTTACCTGATACGGCTAAAGAAAAGCCTCAAGTCGGCGAAATCACTTCGGTCGGCCCTGGCAAGCGCAACGACGACGGTAGCCGTCAGGCCCCGGAAGTTAAGACCGGGGACAAGGTGTTGTACTCCAAGTACGCCGGTACCGACATCAAGCTCGGGGGCGACGAGTACGTCTTGCTGTCCGAAAAAGACATTTTGGCCACGTTGGGTTAAGAGCAAACGGTTATGAGGCATCAGGGGCCAGGTCAGCGGTCAAGGTGCCAGGAACCAGGTTAGAGGTCAGCCCCTTGCACCTAAAATCCTGAACCTTGAGCCCTAAATCCTAGAACTCTGCCCCCACGCCTCTATCCCCTCGCCCTCGGATCAGCTTTCACGTCTGACTGCTTTTATTCACTCACAACTCTTCGCAGGAGAGAATTTCAACAATGGCAAAGAAGATTATCTACAACGAAGACGCTCGGCGCGCCCTCGAAAAAGGCATGGACATGCTGGCTGAGGCCGTCGGCGTGACCCTCGGCCCGAAGGGTCGCAACGTCGTGCTAGAGAAAAAGTTTGGCGCGCCCCAAATCATCAATGACGGTGTCACCATCGCCAAAGAGATCGAACTCGAAGATAACGTGGAAAACACGGGCGTTTCTTTGATTCGTCAGGCTGCTTCTAAAACGAATGATGCAGCGGGTGACGGCACGACCACCGCGACTGTGTTGGCTCACGCCATGGTCAAAGAAGGGCTGCGCAACGTGGCTGCCGGTGCCAACGCGATTTCTCTGAAGCGCGGTGTGGACAAGGCGACGGCTTACCTTGTTGAGGAAATTGCTAGCCAAGCGCGTCCCGTCGAAGATTCCAGCGCTATCAGCCAGGTGGGTACCATCTCCGCCGGTAACGACGAAGAAGTCGGCACCATGATTGCGGAAGCGATGGACAAAGTCGGTCGCGAAGGCGTCATCTCTTTGGAAGAAGGCAAGTCGATGACCACCGAATTGGAGGTCACTGAAGGGATGCGCTTTGACAAGGGCTATATCTCTCCTTATTTTGCCACCGACACCGAGCGCATGGAAGCCGTGCTGGATGAGCCCTACATCTTGCTCACCGACAAGAAGATCACCTTGATTCAAGACTTGGTGCCCATTCTGGAGCAGGTGGCTCGCGCCGGTAAGCCCTTGATGATCATCGCCGAAGACATCGAGAAAGAAGCCCTCGCCACCCTGGTTGTCAACCGTTTGCGCGGTGTGCTCAACGTCGCAGCCGTGAAGGCACCGGGCGTTGGCGATCGCCGTAAAGCCATGCTCGAGGACATGGCGGTGCTCACGGGCGGTCAGGTGATCAGCGAAGACACCGGTCTCAAGCTCGAAAGCACCAAGATCGACATGCTGGGCACCTCGCGTCGCATTACCATCACCAAGGACAACACCACCCTCGTGGCCGAAGGCAACGAAGCGGCAGTGAAGGCCCGTTGTGAGCAAATCCGTCGTCAAATTGAAGAGTCTGACTCTTCCTACGACAAAGAGAAGCTGCAAGAGCGCTTAGCTAAGCTCTCCGGCGGTGGCGCCGTCATCAAAGTCGGTGCCGCAACCGAGACCGAGATGAAAGATCGCAAGCTGCGCTTGGAAGACGCCATCAACGCGACCAAGGCCGCTGTAGAAGAGGGGATCGTCCCCGGTGGCGGCACTACCCTGGCTCACCTGGCGCCTCAGTTAGATACTTGGGCCACCAGCAACCTCACTGGTGAAGAGTTGATTGGTGCGCAAATCGTCACCCGAGCACTAACCGCGCCGCTCAAGCGGATTGCTGAAAATGCGGGTCAAAACGGTGCCGTGATTGCTGAGCGTGTCAAAGAGAAGGACTTCAACGTGGGCTACAACGCCTCTAACGGTGAGTTCGTTGACATGCTCTCTGCAGGAATCGTGGCCCCGGCTAAAGTGACTCGTTCGGCGCTGCAAAACGCGGCTTCGATCGCAGGCATGGTGCTCACCACTGAGTGCATTGTGGTCGACAAGCCTGAGCCGAAGGAAGGCGCGGGTGCTGGCGCTGGCATGGGCGGCGACTTCGACTACTAAGCCAAGACAACGACTGAGTGCCCAGCGGGCACTCAACAACTAATTCAACAACGCTGTTTCTCTTCATCGGGGAACAGCGTTTTTTTTGACTAAACCGATATATGAAACATGGCTAACCCACAGCGCCGTTACCATCCAGTGATACATTGAAGCCGACCTTCGCACAGATCCCCGTTGGCTATGAGAGTGACCTATCAAACTGATACAGAGCTAGTAATTCAAAGCTCCGTGGATAAACAAAAGTTGATTTTCCCTGGGGCGCTGTTAGGGCTGGCGGTGGTGGGCCTGGGGATTGCTGCGATCGCTGGATTCCTCAATGGTGGTGTCGTGTTCATCTGCCTGCTGGTAGGCGGCTTAGGCGGATCGATGCTCTTCGGAGCGTTGAAGTCGGAAATCCTGACGCTGGATCAGACGGCAGATCAGATACGGTGCGATCGCAAAACTCTATTCGGTACCCAGCAATGGCAACTGCCGTTGTCAGCCCTACAAGACGTCAGTGTGGTTGACTTCAAACGGCGACATAAAAAATCTGACGGTAGCCAAGGCACGCTGTGGTTTTATAGCCTCAAATTTGTAGCCCAAGACGCTCAACCCCAAACGCTGCTGTACTACCGCGATCGCGACAGCATTCAAGCCGCGCATCAAGCTATTCGAAAATTGTGGAGCAGGGCAGCTCAGCAGTCACCGGCCTCAGTCAATCGTCCCAGTGGTCGAGGGTTAGGGTTCGTCGTCTCCCCAGCCTACGAGCGCTGGCGCGAGACGACTTGGGCCATCCAACCGGAACAAGCGGGGGGCTCCAGTGAGGAACGAGATCGTGTCTACGGCGTACTGATGGATGTGGGCATGTTAGACACCTCGACATCAGAGCTGTGGGCGATTTCGATGAGTGCTTTCCGGTCGGGGGATGCCTCATTTTTCCCCACGCCGGGCAGTGGCGTTGTCGGTTTGGGGGGCAAGCCTGAGGTCGCAGCGGCGGCTGAAACCATTATCCAGCTAGCCCAAACCGTGTTGCCTCAGGCCTCGCCCCTCGAAGCTGATGTCTTACCCGATCAACCCGACTTGGTACAGTTTGCGCTAATGACGTCTGGTGGCATTTATATTGTGGCCGATGACCTCAAGCAGTTGTTGCAAAACCGCAATCAGCCCCTCGGCCAAATGCTGGGTCAGTTTAGCCTGATTCGTCAATTTGCCGAGCAGATTTTAGATCAACGCTAGACCTCTCGCCACCGAGCCTGAGTCTCAGGCCAGGACTTGCGCTGAAGCCGCTACACGAGCCAACCCATGTCTTGATGATGTCTTCTACTTAACGCGATCAACACGTTCTCTCTTGCGTGAAAAGAACAGGTATTTTATGAAGGCTTGTCTGTGGAAACCAAAGTTTGGTTAACTCACCCCAGATAACTGAAAGCCCAATCTGACAGGCTTTGTAGCTCTAACTTCCGATCTTTATATGCCGTAGAGCTTGCCCTTCCCTAAGGGTCGTCTGTCATATCTGATGAACGCGCTTCACGGGAACTTTTCGGTCTCAGCAATATTCACTACACCAGGGAATGTCTTAAGCGAGACATCCGCTCCCGCTGCCTCGCTTCAATCTTGGGTCTCTATCGCGACAGTTTCTGGCTTGCCCGCATTGACAGGCAAGTCTACCCCAGCCATCATGCCTCCCCGTCACAAGCTGGCGGTCGATTGTGCTGGGCATTATCTGTCGCTGCAATGACTACTGTAAAAAATCAACGACTAAAGAATGAAACGAATGAAAAGCGTGATGACGAAAGCTGCGATCGCGGGCTCATTTGCGACCGTCGCTGTTTTCAGTGGACTTGAGTCTGCTGAAGCCGCCCGACTGTATCGTTTTGCATCGAGTACTGCTCCCGTGAGTGGTCATATCCAATTTGATGAAGATGCTGAACGCGCTGATATTGGCTTTGGTATCATCTTTGATGCCTTTCCTGATGCCGTTGAAGTCTTCTCAATTGACCTCGGCCCGTCTTCTTTCACCTTTGAGGATTTAGAGCTAGGAATTGTCAACCGGCTCTTTTTGGGGCAAGACTTTTTCGGACTTTACGACGGCTTCAACGAGGTTGCCACGTTTACCTTTGATAGTGCTTTTCAGGTAAACGACATTTTTGATACCTATGAAGACCTACTAGACGGGTTGGACGGTGCCACAGCGACCTTAACGTCAAGCCGAGTCTTGAGCCTCAGTACAGAAGTCACCTTTGCCGAAAAAGTTCCTGAGCCGGCTTTGATGCTGGGTCTAGGTGCTGTTGCCGCAGGCCTGTTAGCCCAGAAGCGTTCCCATAAAGAGACCGCTTAAGTCTCACAGTCTACTCGGCTGTTGAACAATGAATCGACTGTATTGAAGGAGTAGTTGCATAACTGCTCCTTTTTTGTGTTGCCGTGATGAAAAGAGATGCCAGCAATGGCAAAAAGAGCCCAGGGACCTCGCCCAGGGTTTCTGGCACTCCTTAGCAGCATTAAACAATAAAAATTATTTATCCAGGCGGCATACGCCGCCTGAAACTCTCAGCCATTACCTCACCGAAATCGTCTCAGCGGCAATCTAACAACGCGGAGAAAGGTTGCGCGATCCAGAAAAGATGTACTTTTTTATACGCATAATCCGCTTCCGTGAATTTTCGGCGATCGCAACCTTGAATACTCAGCACATCGTGTGTTGTTTAGATGAACTCACAGCCTTATCCTACTGAATTGCACTAAAAACCCCTATAAATCTAGTATCTCAGCTCAGGAGAACTTACTAGTTCTTCCGGCTAGAGGTTCAGGGATTTTGCGTGGGATATCTAGGAAATTAGTAAATATACGTACGCAATATAGACTTCGTGTTTTCTTGAAACTATCAGTCAATTTTCGTGCCCAACTGAGATCTAGATGCCCCCTGAAATCTACTTTCTTGACATATCGTTGTACTCGAACGGAAATCAATTATGAAAAATTTGATTGCAAAAGCTGCGATCGCTGGCATTGTTGCCACAACAGGTGTTACTACGGGTATTTTAGAACCAGCACAGGCCACAACCTTCGGCCTCGGCGGTAGCTTAGCCCTAGAAGAATCTTTCACTTACGAAGAAGAAGGGATTGAACTCATTGTCTCTGGCGTCAGCGAATCAGGCCCCCGCGATGTTGTTCGTTCGGGTGTTGGCCTCGGCGTTTACGGCGGATTTGGTGACAATTTTGAAGTGGATGGTAAAGGTCCTAACGAAGGACTCAAGTTTCTGTTTGATCACACAGTGAGCTTAGTCTCTGCCACGTTTACCAAAGTCGGCTTCAATGACGATTTCACCTTGTTTGTTGATGGTAACTTTATCGGTTCAGCCGATATTCCAGGAGGTAACTTTTTTGATACCGACTTCGGAACCTTCAAATTTCCTGCAGCTGACTTTAACGAAGGCACTTCATTTATTTTCGCAGCCCTCGACAAAAATGATGACTTCAAACTGAAGCGTATCAAGGTTGAAAAGGTTGTCGATGTACCTGAGCCTACTGTGATGATCGGTCTAGGTGTTGTTGCTGCAGGGCTGCTGGCGCAAAAGCGATCGCGCAAAGAGACCGCTTAAGTCGCTGATTCAAGCAAACAAGTGAGTGTTTAAAGAATGACAGGAGCGGTTGCACAACCGCTCCTTTTTTGATGAACTGCAAGTTATGGCGTTATCTCGCGTTCAAACCGAGGATTCACCGCAGTGCATTGTCAGGACTAAAAATTAGGGTAGGCAACAGTGTTGTGGAACGTAGCGTTAAAGCACCCAAAGCGCTATGTCTATGCTGAAGAAATATACCGTCCGCTTAAGCGCGACTTTATCCATCAGGCCGCGTAGCAGAGTAAGTGGATCA
>CALCPB010000358.1 GCA_937897665.1 uncultured Halomicronema sp.
GTTGCAGTTGCTCGGGGGGTGGCCCTATCAGCGCTATGGTTGAAGCAGCTGGCATTAGCACGCTGGCATTCTCTTTGACCGACTGGCTTAACCTCTAGCGCGCCCCGCTGCCCTGAAATCATTAACCTGAAATCATTAAAAGGACATAGGTGCCAGGGTTAGCTCGATGGTGTTAACACGGGGTAAAAATTCGCGAGCACTGATGTCAGCCAGCGCTTTATTTTTAGATAGGCCGTAATGTCGGTTTTAGAGCCTCACCAACCGCCTCGCGGTGCCCATCTTCCGCCATCGAGCCGCTTAAAATTGAATGACGATATCGTTGCCATTCCACGGACTCTTCTTCAGCTATGACGACTCCGTCTAAAGCTTCTCAACAATTCCCCGCAATTGCCGAACGCGTGAACATTCCGGGCGCGTCCAATATGGTAATAAGCCTGATGACGGGGCCATTACTGGTCGCGCTTGTTGGCATTCGAGCATGTGCGGATGCCTTGACTCAGGTCGGCCTCGCCAGCGAAGAAGTGTTTCGCGGTGAACGCTTACCGAATTTACAAAATGTCTCTGGGCGGTCTGATCACATCGATGAAACCGACATCGAATAGCGTGGCCATGGCACCGCCATGACGGTTCCTCATGGAGCCTAGCCACACTCGACTTCGTGTTCCTCCGACGATGCTTTAACTTTATGACATCCACTCTGCCAACTTCATCTGAGAACATGCCAACTACCAGCGAAGCCATTCTTGAGTCTGCTGCCAGTGTGTCGATTACGCCCCCAGGCTCAGCCTATAGTTTGCGCGTGCAGCGACGCATCAAGATGGTGGAGGATATTTGGGAGTCGGTGCTGCGCAACGAATGTGGTCAAGAGCTCCTGACGCTGCTGCATCAGCTGCGTCGGCTCTGCTCTGAAGAGGGCCAGGCTCCAGCCGCTCGGGCCGTCAGCGTGCAAACCGTGGTGCAGGTGGTCGAAGACCTCGAACTGCAAGATGCCATTCGGGTAGCGCGGGCGTTTGCGCTATATTTTCAGCTGATCAACAGCGTTGAGCAACATTACGAGCAGCAGGGGCAGCAGCAGCAGTATCGAGCCGCCTACGGCGATGTGGATATCTCCTCGGCGATCGCGGGCTTAGCGACCATTCGCCCACAACAAACCAACGCCGAAGGTAAGCCCGAACCGCATCAAAAACCGCTGCCCCAACGCCAATCGACCCTGGATTATCAGCTGCTGCCGACCAGCTATCGCGATGCTGGCACCTTTCACTGGCTTTTTCCGACCCTCAAGCAGCTAAATGTACCACCGCAGTTGATTCAGCGGCTGATGGATGATCTTGACATTCGGTTGGTATTTTATTCCCACCCCACCGAGATTGTGCGCCACACGATTCGCGACAAGCAGCGCCGCATTGCCTCGATTTTTCGGCGACTTGATCAGGCAGAAGATTCGGTACAGTCGATGGGCGTAGCGTCAAGCTGGGAAATTGACAGCCTGAAGGAACAGCTAACTGAAGAAATTCGGCTGTGGTGGCGCACTGACGAGCTGCATCAGTTCAAACCCTCAGTGCTAGATGAGGTGGACTATACGCTGCACTATTTTGATGTAGTGCTGTTTGATGCATTGCCGCAGCTTTATCAGCGCATCAAGCGATCGCTCAACAATACCTTTCCCACGCTCCGTCCGCCCTTGCCACAGTTTTGTCGGTTTGGCTCTTGGGTTGGCTCCGATCGCGACGGCAACCCCTCCGTCACCCCCGAAGTCACCTGGAAAACCGCCTGCTACCAGCGCAACCTGGTGCTAGAGAAGTATATCGATGCCCTCGATCATCTGACCAAGCTCTTGAGCCTGTCGCTGCATTGGAGCGAAGTGCAGCCCGAGTTATTAGATTCTTTGGATCAAGATCAGCAGGTGATGCCTGAGGTTTACGAGCGTTGGGCAATTCGCTATCGCCAAGAACCCTATCGGCTCAAGCTCGCCTACATGCAGCAGCGGCTAGAAAACACCCTGCAGCGCAGTCAGCGATTGTATCAGGGCGACCTGCTGCAAGAAGATCAGGGCGATGGCGTCGATCTGTCGCTTTATCTGGCGGGCAATGATTTCCTCGAAGATTTGCGACTCATTCAGCGCGACCTCAACGCCACCGGCATGGTCTGCGGTGAGCTAGAGCAAATTATTTGCCAGGTTGAGCTGTACGGCTTTGTCTTAGCCGAGCTGGATCTCCGGCAGGAAAGCTCCCGTCATTCGGATGCGATCGACGAAGTCACGGCCTACCTACAGGTGCTGCCCAAGCCCTACAACGATTTATCCGAAGCGGAAAAAACGGCCTGGCTGATTCAGGAACTGCAGACTCGGCGTCCCCTGGTGCCCGCTGAGTTGCCCTTCTCGACCACAACTTGTGAAACGGTCGAAACGTTTCGAATGGTCAGGCGTCTGCAGCGAGAGTTTGGCCCGAAAATCTGCCATAGCTACGTCATCAGCATGAGCCACACGGTCAGCGATCTGCTAGAGGTGCTGCTGCTAGCTAAAGAAGCCGGACTCTTTGATCCCGCAACGTGGGAAGCCAGCATTCAACCGGTACCGCTGTTT
>CALCPB010000359.1 GCA_937897665.1 uncultured Halomicronema sp.
ACGGCTTTTCAAAGATCGGGATCTAAGCGATCGCACGCTTGTGTAGAACTGCAGCACGTGGAATGCCGCCGTCGGGATCAATTTGTAACGGTGGAACTGCAGGCGAACGGTTTTTTGTACGGCATGGTACGTCTCCTGATGGGGATTTTGGTCCAGGTCGGACGAGGAAGTCGCAGTGCGGAAGAGTTCACTGCTCTCTGGCAAAATCAACAGCGAGACCAGGTCAAGTACGCAGCTCCGGCCAGTGGACTTTGCTTGTTACGAGTAGGGTATGAACATTTTCCCTTTCCACCCAATATTTGGTACGACACACAACCGCACTTTTGTTTTTCTCCGTATTCTCCCCCGGTCGCCGTCTAAAATCTGTCGTTTGATCCCATTCAACGATCTTGCCCACCTTGCTCTGAACCTTTCAAAAGAAACCCATGACTAAAACCTACATCCCACCCGTTGATGAAATTGATCGTAAATGGTACGTCGTTGATGCGACCGATCAGCGCCTTGGACGCCTAGCCACTGAGGTTGCCAGCATTCTTCGCGGTAAAAATAAACACACTTTCACACCCAATATGGATACCGGTGACTTTGTCGTCATCGTGAATGCGGAAAAAGTGGTTGTAACGGGCAACAAGTCCAGCCAGAAACTTTATCGCCGTCACTCGGGACGCCCCGGCGGGATGAAGACTGAAACCTTTGCGCAGCTTCAGGATCGAATCCCTGAGCGCATCATCGAAAAAGCAGTCAAAGGGATGCTGCCAAAGAATGCTTTGGGGCGGAAGCTGTTTACCAAGCTGAAGGTCTATGCCGGTAACGAGCATCCCCACGACGCTCAACAGCCTGAGACACTGGTTATCAACACGACTCCTGGAGGAAAAGCATAATGCAAGCGACTGACAATACTGATCGCGTGGTTTATTGGGGCACGGGCCGCCGCAAATCGGCGATCGCTCGGGTGCGTTTGGTGCCTGGCAGTGGTCAAGTCACTATTAATGGCCGTCCGGCTGAGCTGCATCTGCAGGGCAATGCGGCTTATCTGACAACCGTCAAGGCACCCTTGGAAACGCTAGGCCTGGAAAGTGAGTACGACGTTCTGGTCAATGTCCACGGCGGGGGGCTCACTGGTCACGCTGACGCGATTAAAATGGGAGTAGCTCGGGCTCTGTGTGAGCTAGATCCGGAGAACCGGAAACCGCTCAAGGTCGAAGGGTATTTGACCCGAGAAACCCGCTGTAACGAGCGTAAGAAGAACTGACTCAAGAAAGCTCGGAAAGCTCCTCAGTTCTCCAAGCGCTAATTCGCCCGGACAAATGTCTTGGGGGGGGGGCGATCGCGCTGCTTAGACAAGTTTGCAATAAATTCCTTCTACTGATTGTGAGGTAACGATGCCAAAAGCTGAAATTCATCCTGAGTGGTATCCCGAAGCTAAGGTTTACTGCGACGGCAAACTGATTATGACCGTTGGCTCGACGAAGCCAGAGTTGCATGTCGATGTGTGGTCGGGCAATCATCCCTTTTATACGGGCACTCAGAAAATCATTGATACTGAGGGTCGGGTTGAGCGCTTTATGCGGAAGTATGGCATGTCTGACTCGACGGCGGAGACCACGAGTACCGACTCTGAGTAACTTGCTGAACTCCGCCTTGAGTGGAATTCAGCGGGTCGTAATAGAGTCACGGAAGAAAAAATGGCCGAAGCTTATCTGCTAGATAAATTAAACTCGGTAAACCAAACGTTCCACGAGTTGACTCGGCGTTTGGCCGACCCGGACGTCGCTAAGGATCCGGATGAGTTTCAGCGGATTGCAAAGGCCCGCTCTTCTTTAGAGGAGACGGTTACGACCTACGATACTTGGAAAGAGCTGCAGGAAGAGTTGACCGGGGCCCGCGAGATTTATCGAGAGTCGAGCAGTGATCCTGACTTGAAGGAAATGGCGGCGACAGAAGTCAGCGAACTCGAAGAACGCCTTGACGGGTTAGAAGCTCAGCTCAAGATTTTACTGTTGCCAAAAGATCCCAACGACGAAAAGAACATCATGTTGGAGATTCGGGCCGGCACTGGCGGTGATGAGGCCAGCATTTGGGCCGGCGATCTCGTCAGAATGTATTCGCGCTATTCAGAATCTCAGAAATGGCGAATCAAGCTGGTCAGTGAATCTACGGCTGATATGGGCGGCTTCAAGGAAGCTGTTTTAGAGATTCAGGGCGATAACGTCTACAGCAAGTTGAAGTATGAAGCTGGTGTGCACCGAGTGCAGCGAGTCCCCGTGACCGAGGCTGGCGGACGCGTACATACCTCGACGGCCACCGTCGCGATTATGCCCGAAGTGGATGATGTCGAAGTTCATATTGACCCCACTGAGGTGGATATTTCGACCGCTCGATCCGGCGGGGCTGGCGGTCAGAACGTCAACAAGGTTGAAACTGCTGTCGACCTGTTTCACAAGCCCACAGGCATTCGAATTTTTTGTACAGAAGAGCGATCGCAGCTGCAAAACCGAGAACGCGCTATGCAGATTTTGCGCGCTAAGCTTTACGAAATGAAGCTGCGAGAGCAAAAGGAGGCGGTTACCTCGATGCGGCGATCGCAGGTGGGTACCGGCTCCCGTTCTGAGAAAATTCGCACTTACAACTACAAAGATAATCGCATCACCGATCATCGCTTGAATCAGAACTTTTCGCTGACGCCAGCCTTAGAAGGCGATATCGAAACGATGATTCAATCTTGCATCACTCAGGATCAGCAAGAACAGTTAGAGTCGTTAGCGACGTCAGAGTCTGCTGCTTAGCCATTCCTTCTCCACAGGAACTGCGCCATGAGATGACGACTTACGTAGTCGTAGAACGAGCAATTAGACTAATCGCGGTAGCGACAGAGGACAGACTCCATGGCCCGGTTTCTTCATCTGGCAGATATTCATCTTGGGTTTGACCGATACAACAGCCCGGAGCGCACCAAAGATTTTTTCTTTGCGCTATCTGATGCACTGCAAAAGTATGCGATCACAGCAGCCGTCGACTTCGTGATTATCGCCGGTGATTTGTTTGAGCATCGGGTGATTCAACCGGCGGTGCTCAATCAAGCGCAGATTTGTTTTCAGCAGCTTCAAGCCGCCAACATTCCCGTCTTAGCGATTGAAGGAAATCACGACAACACTCCCTACGGCACCTCAACGAGCTGGCTCAAATACTTGTCACAGTGGGGGCTGATCCGCCTTTTAGAACCGGGAAACTTAGCAGCTGGCGAACCGCTTTATTCCCCTTGGGATGAAACTCAAAAACGGGGAGGGTATATTGACTTACCCTGTGGCGTGCGCGTGCTGGGGTCAGCCTGGTATGGGGCCGCCGCCGTGCAAGCGATTGCTCAAATTGCCGAGGCCATTCCGACGCTTCCCCCTGGCCCTAAAACCACCGTCCTCATGTTTCACCATGGTCTTGAAGGACAGATTGCTCGCTATAGTGGTGCCTTGAGATACTCAGAACTGCTGCCCCTGAAGGAAGCCGGAGTCGATTATTTAGCATTAGGACATATTCACAAAAACTATAGTGAAGGCGGCTGGGTCTTTAACCCAGGTTCCATAGAAGCCAACAATGTCGAAGAAGGAAGCTTTCGGCGCGGTGTTTATCTGGTCGAAACAACCGAAAAAAGGATCGAAGCCACGTTAAAACAAGACTACCAGCAGCGTCAGATCGTTCGACTCGCGGTCAAAGTCAAAGGTGAAGAGAGTCAGGACGAGGTGATTATGATGGCGGAAGCCCAAATCACTGAGGCCATTCAAAATGGCCAGCTGATCCCGCAAGACAACCCCATTGTCGAGTTACGGATTGAGGGGCAGGTCGGCTTTGAACGACTGGAGCTTGATACAAAGGCACTGCAGAAAACCTTGCAGTCGATGAGTCAGGCGCTGATTTTTCTGCTGAAGTACGACGTTGAAGAACGAGATTTTGACTCACCTCTGGCGACGGATGTCAGTCGCGACCAGATCGAGCGGAGTGCATTTCTTGATCTATTAGCGGGACATCGAGATTATAAGAAGCGTGCTGACAATTTAGCAGCAGCCTTAATCGAGCTCAAATCAAAGCGCTTAGCAGCGCAAAGCGATGATGCGCTTTACCAGTACCTAGAAAATTTGCTAGCTCCTTAAGATCAGATAGCGGTTTAATGCGTGAATGTGCGGCGGAACCGTTAGCATCATTATTCCACCAAGAAGCGAATCCGCGGCTCAGTGGCAAGATCCGACGGGCACCGGAGGAACCTTGAGCGGCTATCTGACCAAGAATCAAGGAGATGCAGATCAAATTCAATAAAAGCTGCCGATGACAGAAACGCCATCGGCAGGAAATCGAGAAACTCGCAAGGACACCTGAGAGTCACATGCCTTCAAGGGATGACTGAAGCGCTGCCCTGATGAATTACTCAACCAAAATCTTGCTCAAGAACCAACTGAGGCGGCGGCTGGCTCCATCTTCAGCGCTTCAGCGGTCATCTGTTGCTGCCAAGGCTGCTGACCTTCGGGATCCACGGCTAAGCGATTGCAAGGAATGGTGTCAGACAGAATCGCACTGGCCATCATCCCAGTATGGATTTCTAGCTGAGCTTCAGATACAGCTTCAAACATTAATCTTTGGCCAGGAAAAACGACTCGCTCAAAATACCAATTATGGATATTAGTAATGCGAACGACCTGCATCTTACTGGTGGCATTTACATAGCAGCAAAGCATAGATACAGACTGATCAGAAGGCAGATGGTCAATGATCTGGGTCATAAGAATTCAAGGGCGAACCACAATAGACGACTAGTTGCAAGTTAACACTCTTGAACAGTGATTGGTTGTAAACGCGACTACCATCGATCCCAAACCCCTTACAAGCTGGTACACACTGCAATAATTTGCAACAGTTTGTCGATAATCGTGGAGAGGCCACCGCCCATTTTGTTCAAGAGCTCATGCTCAAATGCTCTTGTTGCATAGGTTTCCCAGGATCTTAACGTTATTTAGTATGAGTCTCGTAAACTTCACGAACAACTTGGGGGTAAACTTCCCACTCTTAATTCTAGGCTGAGGTAAAATTGATCCCCGCTTTGCCAAAAAGTGGACTAGTCCCTAAAAATTAGCGTTTTTAAAAGTGCTCAAAACTACCAAACTATGTCTGGAGCTGTAGTCTTGCCAACTTATTGATTTTTTGTATCCATCGTAGGGCCATAAATGTTGCACGAGAAGCTATAGATATTTCCTTGGATCTAGATGGCAAAACAATTTTGGTGGCCTGTGATTTGGTGTTGGAAAATACTTTTTGAGCCTGGGAGAGAAGTCTGGAATGGTTGAACGTATACCCTAGGCTAGGGGCTGTCATCATTTAGCTGTGCCTGACTTGCCGTGTCTCACTCTCTACGCCTAGCTGATAGAGTTGGTGCGAGCGCGTCATGGTTAACTCCGAAGCTATTGCCTGTTAATTAATGATGCGTTCTAGGAAGCGATCGCTGGGGAGGGAAAGTGGCATGAAGCGGGTTCGGCTCCTCGTCATCGGCGTTGCCGTAGTGTTTACTGTGGGCATGGTGCTGTGGGCGATCGACTTTGTGCTGCGAGCCCAGGCCGCGATCGCCCTTCTATCGCCATTACTCGCCCAGCTGTTTCTGATCGCCGTAATCAGCGTGGCAGTGGCCGCGATCATCGGCGGTCTGTACTATTTTCGAGCTTTTCTGAAGCCGCAGCGGCGCTCTCCTCCCACCTTACCCAAGGCGAAAGGAGACGTAGCGGCAGTGGCGATTGCAGCCGTTGAACAGCAAGTGGCACAGATTCAAGACGAGGTCACTCAAGTCGCCCTGCGCGAAAAACTGCAAATTCTCGCAGATCGGTGGCAACAGCGAGACATTCGCATTGTCTTGTTGGGCGTCGGCTCAGTGGGCAAAACATCTATCGTCAACCAACTGACAGGAGATCTAGGCGGTGCAGTTGATGCCCCCATGGGAACCACGTCAGTAGCTGCAACCTATCCCCTCAATATTGCGGAGTTAAAGCAGATAATTTGGCTCACCGATACTCCGGGCTTATTAGAAGCCAGCGCTGCCGGCCCACAGCAAGAAGCGCAAGTGCGTCAGCTGGCCACTGAGGCTGACCTACTACTATTTGTCATTGACAATGATCTGCGACAGTCGGAATATGCCTTGGCGCGATCGCTGCTAGACATGGGCAAACGACTCATCATTGTGCTCAACAAAGCAGATTTGTTTCCTGACAGTGACCTGCAGGCCATTTTGGCCGAGGTGAGAGGGCGTTTGCCTGACTTAGCAGCGGCTGATGTGGTCGATATTGCGGCTAATCCGCAACCCATGACGCTGCCTACAGGGGAAGTCGCCCAGATGGAACCCGATTTGTGGCTGTTAGAAAAGCGCCTGACCGAGGTGTTGCGTGACGAGGGGGCAGATCTGTTGGCCGATTCGCTCTTGCTGCGATCGCAGCATTTAGGAGAGGCCGCCCGCCAACTGATTCAAGCCCAACGCCATCAGGCCGCAAACGCCGTGATTGAACGCTATCAGTGGATTACCGCCGCAGTTGTCGCGGCGACGCCGCTACCCGGCATCGATCTGCTCGCGACCGCTGCCATTAATGCCCAAATGGTGGTGGATCTGGGGCGAGTTTATCAATTTGAGTTGTCTCTCCAAGAGGGCAAAGAACTGGCCTATACCTTGGCCCGTACCTTGACGGGCCTCGGCATTGTGAAAGGAGCGATGGGGTTATTGGCGTTGGGTCTGCAGACTACGCTTCCCACGGCGATCGCGAGTCGGGGTGTACAAGGCATCAGTGCTGCCTACCTCACGCGCATTGCGGGCAAGAGCTTTATGGATTATTTCACCCATAACCAAGACTGGGGTGATGGCGGCAGTGGGGAAGTGGTGCAGAAGCAGTTTCAGCTCAATCGCCGCGAACAGTTTGTGCGAGAATTTATCGCTGATGCCATTCACCACTTGCACGCAACCTCGCCAGTTGCCCTTGACTTACCTATCAGACAGATGGAAGAAGAAACAGAGCGATAGGCGACAGATAATCGCACAAAAATTCGTTCAGCAAAACCCTGAATGGATTTCGGCGAACGAACTTTCAGTGCATGCAGAGCT
>CALCPB010000360.1 GCA_937897665.1 uncultured Halomicronema sp.
ATGGCTTCAATCAAAAAGCAGGTTAGACGATGATCATTGTGCTAAACAATTCTCCCAAATCCCATACTCTCCGCATAAGTTTTTGAAAATTATTCTCAATGGTTTGATTGGCAGCAGTATTCTATGAGTCTGGTGCTGTGCCTATCAGGATATTTGCTTTTGGGGAGTACACCTGGTTGGGCTAGGGCACTGTCAGCTTAGAGGGTGATAGCTAGACTGTATATCCAGCAAAATATCTAAGCCAAATGAACTGTGTCCATTGTCAGAGCGAACAAGTGGTCAAAAACGGGGTCAAGACCCTGAAGAGTAATCAAATGCTCCAACGTTACCTCTGTAAGGCTTGTGGTCGTCGCGTCAATGAACGTAGCGGCACTCCGATGGCCCGCCTGAGGACCCCAGTTGCAACGGTAGAGATGGCCCTTAACGCCAGACATGAAGGGCTTGGTGTCAGAGCGGCCGCCAGAGTCGTTGGCAAATCACCCAGTTGTATTATACCAGTTCTTCAGAATAGAGCTACACATGCAAGTTGGCTTCGACTTCGCTCAGCCGACGTTCCTTGAGCGGAGCCGAAAGGAAGATCTGTAGTCCAGTTTCAGAGAATTGGTATAACGTGCCAACCCCTTACTTAAAACGGTTCTGTCCTGGGAGATGAGTTAAGCGCCGAGCCGTCAAAGCAATCAAGGAACGACGATAGATAGGCGGCCACGTCAGGCCACGTCAGCCGTGTTGTCATCAACCGCTTCTGCTTCCGCCAGTTCGACGAGAAACTGCAGGGCTTTAGCCATGTAGAGGGCACAGGTTTTGGGCGATCGCCCATAAAATGCCGACCAAGCCGCCCCCTTTTGCGCTTCGTATTGGCCGAGGCGATCATCGCGCCCCTCGACCCAGGACAGCCGCACGTCATGCCCCGTCAGCACATCGAGCGAAATGTAGTCATCAAATTGCAAATCGGGATTGCCTTGGAAAATAGCCGCCAGCTCGCGTAGGGCTTCGACGGTGAGATGACGGTATTCTGGCGCGTGAATTTTGGTCAGTAAGTGATCGAGTCGGCGGGCAAAGTTGGCTTCGCCGGGCGTCATTTCGGAGAGCACGGATTCGCTGTCGATGCGGTTGCGGCGATCGAGTTTGTCACCAATGATCACGCCTTTGCAGTGGTGCAACAGCTCCCACATTTGCTGATAGAAGGCTTCGGGCAGTCGCGTGAGTTCGCCATCAATCTGGCGCTGCCGCCACCAGTCCTCAACCTCTAGGGTCACCGCTTCTACCTGGTCGGGCACGAGCCGCCACTGAATCGCCGATTTGGCTTTGATATGCAGGGATTCTTGCTTAAAGAGGGTGCGATTGAGGCCGCTGTAGCTGGCCAAGACCTGCTGCAGCAGCATCTTCACTTCGTAGGGACTGAGAGACGTGAGGCGATCGTAGGCTTCGTCACGGGGCATATGATGCTCGCGAGCCATTTCGCTAGTCAACAGGAGAATCAAGTAGCCCACCCGCAGCGTCAGCAAACCGTCGAAGAGGGTGGGTTCGGCTTTAATCAGCACGCTCAGGTAGACCACAATCTCTTGGGTCAGGGCGCGATCGCGCTCATCTTCGCCACAGTATTGGACGATTTTGTCCATGATGTCAGAGTGGGGCATCGGGTCCCGAATCAGCGACCCATCACTGTAGGCTTTGCCCACGGTGACATACTTTTGCCGCACCAGCAGTTCCGTCATCGCATCGGATAGGTTGACGTCGATTTTGCAGAGCAGGCCAGCGGTGCGCCGCACAATCAGCCAGTGTTCATGGCGACCGGCTTTGACGTAAACCTCTTCCAGCAGATCACGCAGAGTGAGGGGGTGATCGGGCTGTCCCAGTGCCGTTTTGAACTCAAGTCCTTCCAACGCCAACAAGCGCGCCAGTAGCTCTACCTGTTCATAGAGGTTGGTCGAATATTGCAGCGTATTGATCAAGCTGGCGGTGTCGGTCTCTTGCTCAATGTTAAACAGCTGCCAAACATCGAGAGGCTGCGTGGCTTCGGGCACCCACGCCAGGTAGGCCGATACCCAGGGCATATAGCGCAGCGAATGATCGCGCAGGGCATAGACCCCAATGTCGTCGATGCGCTCGATGCCTGCCGTCAACAGCAGCTGATAGAGCGGCCCCAACACGACGGGCACCTCGCCACACTTGCCGGTTTTGAGTTCTTGAATCAGCTGTAGCAGCGGCGATTCATGAATCGGTCGCCGCCCCAGCTCAAACATTTCGTGGGTCAGCAGCAGCGGCATCGTGGGTCGCCCTAAGGCCTGCCAGTGATAGTGAATGTATGCCAGTTCACTGCGAATTTGCGCCACTAAAAAATGGTAGTCAAGGGTGATGTAAAACTTCTGCGGATCTAAGAATGAGGGCAGAAACACCACCGTTTCGCCCTGAATGCGAAATGCCTGCGCCGTCGTGAGGCCGCGCAGTCGCCGAATGGGGCGTCCCGTGAGCCCCAGCTTGGGATTCCAACCAATTTGCGCATACACGGCAGACAATTCAGCCGACGGATAGACCTTGACTGGCTCTGCCTGGGCAGCAATTTGGGTCTCAATGCCATAGTCGGCGAGTTCCTGACGGAGGGTTTCATTTTCGGCCAGCAGCGCGATCTGTACGGTCGATTGTCGCTGCCGCCCTACGCGCGTATGCCGTCCCAACGGGTCGATGTCGCCGGGGGTGAGCAGCCCCTCTTCTAAAAGCTGGCCCAATAAATAGAGGCTTTGCGCCCAAATCAGCGGCACGTTGTCGTTCGGCAGGCGGCTCTGACTGCCGGGGCGATCGCGTTCCGCCGCAATGCCCGCCTCAGGCACGTAATACAGCTCTGGCAGCAGAGGAAACCCGTCTTTGGCCACAGCGATCGCATCTAACCGCTGGCGATAAAATCGCACGGCGCGCGCATCCTGGCGGAACAGCGCGTCTAAGTAAAGATAGGAGAAGAACAGCGGCCACTCACATTCAATGTGCTCAAACTGCAGGAGTTCCTCAGGTTCATAATGCAGGCGCGTCGTGTCTTCGATCACCGCTTGGTGGCCATCACGCAAAAAGCGTTTGCAGCCGTAGCGACCCTGCAGCTTGTCGACAATTTTTTCGCGCGTTTGACGCACCAAATCAGCACTTTCGATCGCAAAAGCTGGATAGCTGATAATGCTGAGCACCGCTGCATCCACCTCTTTGGAGCCCGACTCGCGGGGCAGCAAAGATTCCAGCGTGAGGCGCGCGCGCGAAATCTCATCCGGCAGCACGTGAATCACCGAGGCCTGACCACCCTGAATGCCAAACAGATTGAGCCCATCCATGGCCTCTAGCGCCGCTTTCGCCATACCGACAGAGCTAGCGTTCAGTTCGGGCTTGCCGTGGTTGAGTTTGTTGCCCCGCTCCCAAATGCCATAGTCTGGCGTGCGATAGGCGCGGCCCACGTAATACACCAGATTTTGAATAAAGCTCACCTCGTCGAGGGTGAAGACGATGGATAGGCCCGAAGCGGTCATTTGCGCCAGCATCAGCAAAAAAACTGAGGTGGCGTCAATCTGCAGGTGGCCCCACTCATCGTCTGCGACGACGGTGCTGCCGGTGGCCGTGTCATATTTGGCGTGCAGCGCCTCTAGTGGCTCTTGGGCCGCTTTGAACCGTTCGACTTTATCCGCCTGCTGCATCATGGCAAAGAGCAGGCCCCGCATCAGCTTCGTCACGCTCTGCTGCAGCTCATAGGGGCGACCCTGATGGTCATCAATTTTGCGATAGGCCAGCGCCAACCCCCAGACGGCCAAAATGCTGTATACGTTGTCGCGCACCCAGGCATCGGTGTAGTCGCCGTGGGTCGTGACCGCCGTACTCGCAGGCAGCAAGCCACTGACCGGGTGCTGCCGGATCAAAATTAAGTCTTTAACTTGGTGATAGTAGGCATCGAGGCGATCGCTCAAGGCCGCGAGTGACGACATCTCTGAACCCATGAACTCACTACCCTCGGAAAGCTAAAGAAATCGTGAAACCAGACTACTGGATGTCAGGAATTTAAACCAGAGAACGGTTTGATGACAGCCGTTGGTCAGTGTAAATTTCCCTTGAGCCCTAATGATTGCTCCGATCATAGCCTCGTCGCGACCAGCGATGCTAGCGTTCACCGTCGTGACCTCACCTTATGGGCCATCCAGTCTGCTGACGAGCCCATAACTATCCGCAATCATTTCGGCAAAAAGGTCGGCTTTCTACTGAATAATGGAGTCTAATCTAGTAACGCCCCCTGAGGGGCATGATCGCTGTCAGGTTACGGCCAGCGATCGCCGAATCACGTTGAGGACTGTGCTGTGAGTTTTGCCACCCAAATGCGGAATGCTTTCAAGGCGTTAGCGTCGCCTAAAGTCAACGCCCCGGCGTTTGATGCGGTTACCTTTGACAGTGCCGTGATGAATACTTACGGGCGCTTTCCGCTAGCACTAGAACGCGGTCAGGGCTGTCGCGTTTGGGATACCGACGGGCAAGAATACCTCGATTTTGTCGCGGGCATCGCTACCTGCACGCTGGGGCATGGCCATCCGGCACTGGTTGAAGCCGTCACGCAACAGATGCAAAAGCTGCATCACGTTTCTAACCTGTACTACATTCTGGAACAGGGTCAGCTCGCCCAGTGGCTCACCCAGCATTCCTGCGCGGATAAAGCTTTTTTCTGTAACTCCGGCGCTGAGGCGAACGAAGCCGCTATCAAGCTGGCGCGCAAATATGCCCACGTTAAGCGAGACATCGAACACCCCTTCATTTTGACCGCATACGCGATCTTCCACGGTCTGACGCTGGCAACAGTCACCGCCACTGGCCAACCCTAATATCTAAAGAACTTCAGCCCGCTGGTGCCCGGCTTTCACTATGTGCCCTTCAATGACATTGAGGCCCTGCGAGCGGCGATCGCCCAATTAGATCAAGGCCAACCCCACGTCGCGGCCATTTTGTTAGAGCCCTTGCAGGGTGAGGGCGGTGTTAATCCCGGCGATCGCGACTACTTTCAACAGGTGCGGCAGCTCTGTGACGACACCGGCATTTTGCTGATTTTGGATGAGGTGCAGGTTGGCATGGGCCGCACGGGTCAGCTCTGGGGCTATCAAAACCTGGGCATTGAACCCGATATCTTCACCCTGGCGAAAGGCTTAGGGGGCGGCATTCCCATCGGGGCAATGTTGTGTAAAAGCCACTGCGCCGTCTTTGAACCCGGCGATCACGCCAGCACCTTTGGCGGCAATCCCTTTGTCTGTGGCGTGGCGACCAAGGTGTGCCAAACGCTGATGCAAGAGCAGCTAATCGACAATGTCGCGGCGCGAGGCACCGAGCTGCGATCCGGGTTGACGGCGATCGCCCAGCAGCATCCCACTTTGTTCGCTGGAGTGCGCGGCTGGGGTCTGATCAACGGCCTGGTCTTAGCCAACGACACCCCAATCAAATCGATCGACGTGGTCAAAGCTGCCATGGCTCAGGGACTGTTATTAGTGCCTGCCGGGCCCAGTGTCGTGCGATTTGTGCCGCCGCTGATTGTCACGGCAGAAGAAGTCCAGGCAGCCTTAGCCAAACTGCGATCGGCCATTCTGACGCTGACCTGATGCCTAAAGAGATTTCCGGGCGCATCCCAAATTTGTCAATCCATCAATGCGTTTAGGGCGGGTATCTTGCCCGCGAGCAGGACTAGAAAACAAAAGTGGGATGTCCTCAAAATTTCCCAACAGAAAGGC
>CALCPB010000361.1 GCA_937897665.1 uncultured Halomicronema sp.
CCATCCTAGAAACGCTGGGGAACTCAAGAGGCGGGGCTAGCGTTGTCGTCTTTGTTCTAGAGAGCTGGTGTAGCTATGTCGATCCAACGCACCCTCGACGCCATTAACGAGCGCATTCACCGCCAAACCGTCGTCGTCGAAACAGCCGAAGCCTTCAAAGCGCGAGCCGCTGAAGCGGGTGTCACAGCCGCCTTTGAGGCGGTGGATATCGTTACCACCGGCACCTTCGAGCCGATGGAATCTTCCGGGGCGATGCTTAACCTCGGCCATACCGACCCACCCATCAAGATCCGTGACTGCCGCATCGACGGCGTGCCCGCCTATGCCGGCTTTGGCGCGGTTGATCTATACATTGGGGCCGGTCAAGCCGCCGAGAACAGCCCCAACGATAGCAGTCCACTGCGAGAGCGCGGCGGCGGTCATGTCATCGCTGATTTGATTGCGGGCAAAGCCTTGCCATTGCAGGCTACGGGACAGGTCACCGATTGCTATCCCCGTGGTCGGTTAACCAACACCATTACCCGCGAGACGATCAACCAGTTTTATCTGTTTAATCCGCGCAACCTCTATCAAAATTTCATCGTCGGGGTCAACGGCGGCGATCGCCCCCTAGCCACCTATTTAGGCCCCCTGCAGCCCAACCTGGGCAATGCCGTCTATGCCAACTCGGGGGCACTGTCCCCCTTGATGAATGACCCAGAACTCAATGTCGTCGGCATCGGCAGTCGCATCTTTTTAGGCGGCGGGGTCGGCTACATCGCGTGGGAAGGCACGCAGCATTTTCCCAAACAGCGGCGCTTACCCAATCAGACGCCAATCGGCCCCGCCGCCACGCTGGCCCTAATTGGCGATGCCAAACAGATGCAGCCCCAATGGGTACGAGGCTGTTATTTCAAGGGATATGGCCCTTCTCTGATGCTCGGGGTGGGCGTGGCGATTCCCCTCCTCAACGAACGGATCGCCACCCACTGCGCTGTGCAAGATCAAGATTTGGTCGCCCCCGTGATGGATTTCTCGATTCCTCGGCGGGTGCGGCCCACCTTTGGGCTGGTCAGCTATGCCCAGCTAAAATCAGGGCAGCTCACCCTCAATGGTCAAAAAGTCCGCACTGCGCCCCTGGCCAGCATTTACCTGTCGCGGCAGGTAGCCAGCGAACTCAAAGATTGGATCACCGCTGGCCAGTTTGAATTGACGCAACCGGTCGCGCCTCTGGCCCGCGATCGCGCCTTTCTATCCCAAGACACCTGGAATCCGCAGACTTGATTGCCCGGCCATCACAGCGGCGAGCTATCAGCCACAAACAACGCAAACTCTTGGGCGGGCATGGGGCGCGACCACAGATAGCCCTGACCGTAGCGGACGCCCTTTTTGATCAGCGTCTGCCGTTGCGCTTCGGTTTCAACGCCTTCGGCCACCACCGTCATCTGGAGGCGATTACCCAGATCGATAATGCCCTCTAACACCGTGGCCGTTTGGGCCGTAACGTCACTCCCAGAGACAAATTTGCGATCAATCTTCAGATAATCTACATTCAGCTTTGATAGGTAATTAATCCCGCAGTAGCCAGAACCAAAGTCGTCTAGCGCGAGCTTGGCCCCGCAGGCCCGAATACTCGCCAGTGCCTCAGGAATATGCATCTGAGCATCCTCAACCAACACATTTTCCGTGATTTCAAACAGCAGATGCGGCGCTATTTCTGGATGGGTTGTTAACAGGCTCAGAATGCGCTTGCTATGAGCCTCTGAGGTGATCTGAACCGGTGATAAATTAACGGAAATGTAGAGATGAGGATTTTTTTTCAACAGGTCTGCCTGGGTTTGCAGTACTTGTTTGATCACCCATTCCCCAATTTTGACAATCAGCTTGGTCTTTTCCGTTAGGGGAATAAAAGCATCCGGCAGCAACAGCCCCCGCGTCGCATGCTGCCAGCGAATCAAGGCTTCGGCCCCGACGCACTGCTCCGTCTCGATATCTAATATGGGCTGATAGTACAGTTCCAGCTCATCACTCGCGATCGCCTTGCGTAAATCTTGCTCCATCTGGGCTTTGAGCGCCACAAAATGACCGGCGGCGAGCGCCATCAGACTGCTCGACAACAGAGCGATGGGCACGCCGAGCTGAAAAAAGCTCCGCCAATCTCGGAGAATCCAAGCTCGCGAAACATTGACCACAATCGTCACGCCAATGTCGTCTAGAGACTGACTCAGCTGCAGGCGATCGCGGGCCGGTTGAGCCGATAAAATATTGCCCTCACGGGGCAGCTGTCCGGCACCGTCGATAATCTCTTGGTCAGCCGTTCTGACAAAGGCAATATAGCCGTCAGGGCCTAATTCTAGGCCGTTGATTTCCAGCCAATGACTCAAGAGAATGGGGTCTACCAGAATGTTGATTTCCCCTTGGCCTTGAGTCGGCAAGGCCAACACCAAAGACCGTTCTTGCATGACCTGCGTGGTCAACGGCCCCAGAATCTGCAGTTCTTTTTTCGACAAGTCGAGGCGAGCCCGGTCTTGCAACAAGATGGGCGGCTCGATAAATCCTAAGCTCGTCAAATATAAGGCACCCGCTTCATTGACCACACCAATTTCTCGGAAGCGCGGATCGCGATAGCCCGTTCGCTGCAACAGCTGCAGGTGCCGGGCATCATTGAGTCGATCTTGGCTAAAGTAGGTTTCTAGATCCTTCAGCGTGATTTCGGCGGCCCGAATCAGACTCGTCATCTGTCGAGCACTCAACGACGCGATGGACTGCAATTCGTTGCGTTCGTAAGTAAGGGCGTGAACATAAGACAGTATTAACAAAGCCATCTGAGGCAAAAGCGTAATCCCAAAAGCCCCCAAAGCCAATAGCTTGGAACCCCTAAACCATCGATAATGCAGGAGCTTTTGCAGCATCATTGAAATCAACTATTTCTGATGAGAAAGGATCGCTTCTAGTGGCGCTAGCAGCGATACGATACTCGCAGACTGATAGCAAAAAAGGTAGGGATTCTGCGACTTGGTCGCAGAATTCAGACCACAATTCAGTTCCTGTAAGCTGGCAATATTGCGATAATCTCACTAGCCCCTTTAAAGAT
>CALCPB010000362.1 GCA_937897665.1 uncultured Halomicronema sp.
AGCCCCGTTTTGCGGGGGCTTTTGAACCCAGAACGGGGCTTGCCAGTTGTGGGTACGTTAATGATTTTGGGGGTAATGGCCAGCGCCGGTATTCCGGGCATGGTGGGCTTTATCTCGGAGTTTGTGGTGTTTCGCGGCAGCTTCCTCACGTTCCCCCGGCAAACGCTGCTGTGCATGGTCGGGTCAGGGCTGACGGCGGTCTATTTTCTGCTGTTGGTCAATCGCGTATTTTTTGGCCGGTTAGCCATTACGCCCCCCAGCGACCAAACCGAGCCGGATGTTCTGTTACCCCCAGTGGCCGGGCGCGATCGCTGGCCCGCCTTGGTTTTAGTGCTGATCATCTTTGCCCTGGGGCTGCAGCCCCACTGGCTATCTCGCTGGAGCGAAGTCACCACCTTTGCGATGCGATCGCCTGAGGTTGAGGTGGCGCAGCGGCTGACTCCAGTATCGTCTGAATTTTCTCCCCAGTTGACTGTGCGCTATGACTAATACCCTTTCACCTCAAGCCACTGCCGAGCATCCGCTGCAGCCCTTCATCGAGAAGCTGCTGCGATCGGAGGCCCTGCTGCCCGACAATGTCACCAACCTGATGGAAGTGGTCGGTATTCTCAAAAGCTACGGGGTGGTCTTAGACGCCTATGCCCAAAATCTGCTCTACATCGCCGATCATCAATTTTTGCTGCTGTTTCCCTTCTTCAAATATTGCAATGGGGAGGTGACGCTACCCAAGCTGTTAAAGCACTGGTGGCACGATCGCATCAACTACGAATATGCCGAATACTGCATGCGCGCTATGCTCTGGCACGGCGGCGGCGGTTTAGATACGTATCTCGACAGTCCGGAGTATCAGCAGCGATGCGAAGCGGCCATTCAAGCCAAACTCGGCAGCAACCTGCTGCTGCGAGGCCTGCACCGCCTTTTTCCTGACTTTTTGCCAGAGCAAGTGCGCCAGTCGGCCTACTACAGCGCCCTCGGCCAATTTTGGACGGTCATGAGTGAGATGTTTTTGACGCTGTCTGATCGCTATGATCAGGGACAGATCCAGTCCATTCCTGAGGTGGTGGCCCATATCAAGGCAGGGCTCGTCGCGGCCGCCAGCCAGCCCATTACCTACTGCGTCACGCTGGGCGATCGCGATTTTGACCTGATCCCAGAATCGGTCGGGTTGACCTTTCTGATGGATACCGCCGTGCCCTATGTGGAGGCAGTTTTCTTTCGCGGCACGCCCTTTTTGGGTACCGTTTCTTACAACGCCCAAGCCCAGCAGATTTCCTCTGAGCAGTCGCGGTTTGCCTATGGAGCGCTCTATGCCGACCCGGTGCCCGTCGGCGGTGGTGGCATTCCCCCCACATTGCTGATGCAAGACATGCGGCATTTCCTGCCAGGCTATTTGGCTGACTATTATCGCCAGAGTCTGCGCGGCCATGAAGATGTCCGCGTGCAGATTACCCAAAGCTTTCAAAAGTCGATGTTTTGCGTCACGTCAGCGGCGCTACAGGGGCTGCTACCCCACGCCCCCGATACCCCTGAGCCGCAAGAACAGGCCGCGAACCAAGCATTTCTCGCTTATTGGATGGATCGACTGATGACCTCTCGCTTAGATGTGGTGCAGTTGCCTAGCCGCTAATCTGAGTGTTCAGCTAGTTTTAGGGCGATTCAACTGGCATTTCATCGGGTTGAGTAAACTAGATGCAAGCAACACCAATTGGCCCAGCCCCACCGTTGAGATGACTGCCATGGCGCTATCGACCTCTCCCCAAACTCAAACTGACACCTGGATCAAGGCAACTTGGGAAGCGTTTTTCGATGCGATGAACGAGCCTCAGTACGAGAACGCACGGGGGTACTTTGACAACGGCCACATGAGGATTGAGATGTCTCCTTTAGGTGCAGGGCATGGTCGACAAAACGCAGTCGTCATGGACGTTGTTAGCCTGTTTGCCACTTTTCGCAATATTCGAGTTGTCAAGTTGATCAATGGCAGCTTTTACAAAACCGGAGAGCGAGGGTGTCAGCCAGATGTGGCGGTCTACATTGGCGCAGATTTTCAACTGCCGCCACAAAATAATTCACCTGTTGATGTCAATGCATTCGGGCCAC
>CALCPB010000363.1 GCA_937897665.1 uncultured Halomicronema sp.
AGGTCTTCGGCCTTGCGCTTGGTCAGCGTTGGCACTAAGACGCGCTCGTTGCGAACGGCGCGTTCTCTAATTGCACCCAGCAGGTCGTCCACTTGGCCCTCGGTCGGACGCACAAAAATTTCGGGATCAAGCACTCCCGTGGGGCGAATGATCTGCTCGGCGACCCGCTCTTCTGACACTTCAAATTCCCAATTGCCGGGTGTCGCCGATACAAAGACGCATTGATTCACCTTGTCCCAAAACTCTTCGGCTTTAAGGGGGCGGTTGTCAGCGGCGCTGGGCAGGCGAAAGCCGTGCTCAATCAGCACCATCTTGCGCGAGCGATCGCCGTTATACATGGCGTGAATCTGTGGGATCGTCACGTGAGATTCGTCAATTACCAGCAGCCAATCTTTCGGAAAATAGTCGATCAAACATTCTGGCGGCGACCCGGCCAGGCGGCCCGCCAGGTGGCGGGCGTAGTTTTCCACGCCGTTGCAGTAGCCGACTTCGCGCAGCATCTCTAGGTCGTAACGGGTGCGCTGCTCCAACCGCTGCGCTTCTAGGAGTTTGCCGGCGGTTTCCAATTCTTCGAGGCGATCGCGCAGCTCGTCTTGAATGGCCTGACAGGCGGCTTCGAGTTTGTCGTCGGGGGTGACAAAGTGTTTCGCCGGGTAGACATTGATCGCCTCTAGGCTCTGCAGGGTTGCCCCCGTGACCGGATCGACGTAGCGAATGGCGTCAATCTCATCGCCAAAGAACTCTACCCGAATAATGCGGTCTTCGTAGGCGGGGCCAATTTCGAGCACGTCGCCTTTGACCCGAAAGCGCCCCCGCCCCAGGTCTAAATCGTTGCGGCTATACTGCACGACTGCCAGATCGCGCAGCACCTGCCGCTGGTTGACCTCCATGCCTACCTGCAGCGGAATCGAGGCTTTCAAATATTCTGACGGAATGCCCAAGCCGTAGATACAGCTGATAGAGGCCACCACAATGACGTCACGCCGTTCAAACAGCGATCGCGTCGCTGAGTGGCGCAGCATGTCGATCTCTTCGTTAATAGAGGCGGTTTTGGCGATGTAGGTATCGGTGACGGGCACATAGGCCTCAGGCTGGTAATAGTCGTAATAGCTGATGAAATATTCCACCGCATTGTCGGGGAAAAATTCGCGTAACTCATTGCAGCGCTGCGCCGCCAGGGTTTTGTTGTGGGCTAGCACCAGGGCTGGTTTGCCAATTTTGTCGATCACCCGCGCCATTGTGTGGGTTTTGCCGGTGCCGGTGGCCCCTAGCAGGGTTTGATATTTGTGGCTGTCTTGCAGATATTGGGTGAGCCCCGCGATCGCTTTGGGCTGATCGCCTTTGGGTTCAAAGGGAGCTTGGATGTCAAAATCGCTCATGATTGCCTTTCCCCACTACGCCGCTACAGCTTTCTATGATGACGGATTCCTGGGCAATGTGGGGGTGTCGGGGGTGACGAAATCCTGAAAAGCGGTGATCAGGTGATCGCGATCACCAGCGCCTATGACCACGGCAAAAACCCGTACTTTAGCGAACTTTTGTAACTGTTCTTC
>CALCPB010000364.1 GCA_937897665.1 uncultured Halomicronema sp.
AAACGACTGAGCCGTGGGCTTCCATGACTTCTTTCTACACGGTTAGCACTGCCGCATTGAGCTCCATGCCATTACCCATTTCACCTTCGAGGCGGTTACCGATCCATTCCAGGGAATCTGCCAGCATGGTGTTCAGCACAATCAAAGGCCCTGAGACTGACTGGCTGGAACCCACCGCGCGGAACTCAAAGCGGTTACCGGTAAAAGCAAACGGCGAGGTGCGGTTGCGATCGCCCGGATCTTTGCTCAGCGGCGGCAGCACATCAATGCCCAAATCAAGCACGCCTCGATGCTTAGAGTCCGTAATACTGCCCTGCTTGATTTGCCCAAAGACATCTTCAAGCTGGGTGCCTAAGTAAACCGACATGATGGCCGGGGGCGCTTCGTTCGCACCGAGTCGGTGGTCATTGCTCGCCGTCGCGATTGCGGCCCGCATCAGTGGCCCATACTTGTGCACGGAACGAATGACCGCACCACAGAAGACAAGGAATTGAGCATTCTCATGGGGCGAATCACCAGGATCGAGCAGGTTGCCCTGGGTCGCGTTGCCGACGGACCAGTTGACGTGCTTACCCGACCCGTTAATGCCCGCAAAGGGCTTCTCATGCAGCAGGCAGACAAAGCCATGCTTTTTCGCTTTGTGCTTCAGCAAGGTCATGATCATCTGCTGATGATCGCTCGCCACGTTAGCTGCCTCAAAGACGGGGGCAATTTCAAACTGGCCAGGAGCCACTTCGTTGTGGCGAGTCTTGGCGGGAATCCCCAGCTTGTACATGGATTTTTCCACGTCTTGCATAAAGACTTGAACCCGCTCCGGAATCGCGCCAAAGTAATGATCATCAAATTGTTGGCCTTTCGCCGGCGGCTTGCCAAACAGAGTACGACCCGCCAGCAGCAGATCAGGTCGCTGATTGACGAAATTGGCATCGATCAAGAAATACTCTTGCTCAGCACCACAGCTCGAGTTGACGTGAGCCACGTCTTCACATCCGAGGAGTTTCAGCACTTTGCAGGCCGCTTTGTCCATAGCCGCAATGGAACGGAGCATGGGCACTATCAAATCTAGCGCTTCTCCCGACAAAGACACAAACACTGTGGGGATGCAGAGCGTTGCCCCGTTATCCGTTTCCATAATGTAAGCCGGGCTGGTTACATCCCAAGCGGTATAGCCCCGCGCTTCAAAGGTGCCACGAATGCCGCCGTTGGGGAACGAAGACCCATCAGGCTCCCCTTGAGCCAACAATTTGCCCGAAAATTCTGCGATCGCGGTGCCATCGCTCTGCACTGAGACAAAACCATCGTGCTTTTCTGCAGTCTGGTTAGTCATCGGATAAAACACGTGAGCATAGTAGAGCGCCCCCTTAGAGATCGCCCAATCCTTCATTGCACTCGCCACAGAATCGGCAATGGAGGGGTCGAGCTTGTCGCCCGTGACGATCGTCTTCTTAATGGATTTAAAGACAGCTTTCGGTAGACTCGCCTGCATTTTGGGGAGGTTAAAGACATTCTCTGCCCACATATCGCTGAGTTTCTCCGGGGCTTCTGAGGCCATCGGCGGGCGATTCGTGATCTGAGAAATTGCTTCCAGCCTTGCTGAGTTTCCGCTCATAAAATCCATCACTTGAGGAGGTTGACTGTCCGATGGTACAGAAGGCAAAAACCCAAAATAGCGTGCAAATATACCAAATTTAGATTTTATTAAGGTTGTGCTATGGGTCCAGCAATGCTAACCAAAAGGGTCGTAGCGATCGCGAGTAGCCTAATGATTACGTCAATTTGCGACGTGTTTGGGTGCAGGCGATGCGTTGATGCGTTACCCGCACCGGCCTTATACCCAGGCTGAGTGATCGGACGCCTGCAGCCAGCTTGACAACATCGAGAAGAGGCCGGTCAGGGGAACCAGATTTGTCCTCTGATTTCAGAGCAGCGGCATGAGTCGTCAGGCTTCTGCTCTCGTCGGAGCGATCGCCCCCCTTTCCCGGTCATCCAGTTGGCCTATCGTCCAGTTGGGGAAGTCGCCTAGAGAAAAAACCGTGTCAAACTCTCAACAGGGGAGCGAGGCTCTGACTAGCCTCCCGACCTAGCCATCCATCAGCGGAAACCGTTGCCCCACCCCTCGCCCTTGCCCCTTTTGAAACCGCTGGCGGCTGCCCTGCACCGTCTCAATCAGACCCCGTTCTTCGCACCTCACTTCCCGTTCTCACCGCCGCGCATCCCGGTGTTTTATGGCTGGGTGATTTGGGGCGTGACGACGCTCGGCATTTTGATGAGCATTCCCGGTCAAACGGCGGGGGTGAGCGTCTTTACTGACTATTTATTGGCCGCTACGGGGCTATCTCGGCTGGCCCTGAGCAATGCTTACCTCATGGGCACGCTCGCGAGCGGGCTGCTGCTGCCGATGGGCGGCGTCTTCATCGATCGCTTTGGGGCACGGCTCGTCGTGGTGATCGCCGCTGGCTGGCTGGCCCTGACCCTAGTGTATTTGAGCGTGAGCGATCGCCTCGCGCAGGGGCTGAGCGAGCTGCTGGCGTTGGACTCTTCGCAACCCGTCGCGTTCATCTTGCTGTGTCTGGGGTTTGTCAGCCTGCGATTTAGCGGTCAGGGCATGTTAACGATGGTCAGCCGCACCACCCTGGGCAAATGGTTTGATCGCCGCCGGGGCTTGGCCTCCGGCCTGTCAGGCATCTTTGTCTCCTTTGGGTTTTCGGCGGCCCCGCTGCTGCTGAGCTTATTTATTGATATTGGCGGCTGGCGCGGCGCGTGGCTCAGTCTAGCCGTCCTGGTGGGTCTGGGGATGGCCCCGCTCGGCTGGCTGTTATATCGCGATAATCCTGAAGAGTGTGATCTGGTGATGGATGGCCGAACGTTTTCACCCGGCCCCTCAGCCACTGCCGCCGCCACTGTCTCGCCGCCCAGCGATCGAGCAGCACCAGGGCGACGACAGTTCTCGCCCACGCGAGACTTCACCCGTCGCGCAGCGTTAAGCACCCTAGCCTTTTGGGCGGTGACGCTGGCCCTGGCATCGCAAGCATTGACAATTACCGGCCTCACCTTTCACCTAGTCGATATTGGAGCCGCTGCCGGACTGCCGCAAAAGCAAACAGTGGCGCTCTTTTTGCCGATTGGTTTGCTGGCAACAATGACGGGCTACGGGATTGGCGTCATTTCTGATCGCGTTCGCCTCAAGGTGCTCTTTATTGCCATGATGGTGTTTGAGGCGATCGGGTTAATCGGCATGGCCCATCTTGAGAGTCTGCCCTGGCGGCTAGTCGCCATCGGCGGATTGGGCATTACCGGCGGCTTTTTTGGCACCCTGTCGAGCGTGACGATGCCCCGCTACTTTGGCCGGCAACATTTAGGGGCGATCGTCGGGGTCGAAATGATGACCTTAGTGATCGCTAGCGCGATCGGGCCGTCACTATTGGCCCTGTTTAATGACGTGTTTGGGAGTTATCGACTGGGTCTTTATCTCTGCGCCTGTTTGCCTCTCAGCATCATTTTTCTGCTCGTGCCCTCAGGCAATCCGCAAACGGGGCGATTGTAGAGAGTTGACGCGGCTTAGTCGGTTCAATGCGGTCTTCTGCCGGGACACTTCAGCACCATCAAATTTGTCGATGAGTGGCATAGCGGCTGTTCTCAGTCATCTTTTCAACGACGCCTAACAGCAAATTAGCATCCCTGAGTATCTCCCTGGCCTGATCAATCTAGCTTTTCGCCACTGAGGATAAAAATCGGATTGATGGCCCGATAGACCTGCTGATTGCCCCGAGTTTCGAGCCGATTGATGGTCGGCTGCACAATCTCAACGTTGCGAACACACAGTTCAGCAAAAGTTTCGGACATGCTGTAGAGCGTTTCCAACGTATCGGTGGTGACGACAATCCGGCCTTGGTGAGGCAAAAAGTCCCAAGCAGCTTTGACAATACCTTTCATCGATTTGCCGCCTTCAATGATGACACAATCGGGTTGAGGAGAGAGCGCTGCTAGACAGTCAGGGGCCACCCCTTCGATCACTTCAACATTGGTCAGCCCAAAGCGATCGCAATTGCGGCGAATGAGTTAAGCGCCGTCGGCATC
>CALCPB010000365.1 GCA_937897665.1 uncultured Halomicronema sp.
CTTGATTCTGACAAGTCCTGGATTTGAACTCACTTTTTATAGCCAAAGTAGGGCACCCAGCATGATTAGCAAAACGGACAGCAATTTCTGAAACCGCTCTACCGATAGGCGATGGTTGATCCAACCGCCGAGGGCGATCGCCACCAAGATGCCCGGTAGCGCCACGCCATACAGCTGAAAGATATAGCCATGCCAGAGCCCTCCCGCCGCGTGGCTGAGCAAAATCCCCAACCCTGCTGGAAAAAAGTAGCTTTGTAAAGTCGCGCGAAACTCCGCTGGCGACCATCGCCGCATTTCACCATAAATGACGATGGGTGGGCCATTGGTGTTATAAGCACCGCCCAAAATGCCCGCCACCAAGCCAAACGGCACTGCCCAGGCCGGCGCTTCGAGCTTGACCAGTTGCCAGTTGCCCAAGCGATAGAGGCCAAATCCTACCAGACATAGGCCCAGACCTTGAGTAATCAGGTCATTGGGCACCTGCTTAACCAGCCAAACCCCAACCGGAATGCCGACCAGCGTGGAGGCGAGTAATCGCCAGGCTGACGCCACTTCGACTCGCTGCCAGTTGCGCGCCAAAATAATGCTCGAAATCGTTGGCCCCACTAACCCAAATAGGGGCGTCGCGGTGGAAATATCCAATAGCAGCGTCAACAGGGGCATCGCAAACAGAGCATTGCCAAAGCCAAAGGTCGAGGAGATCAGCGTCGCCCCAAAGAGGATCAAACTGGTTAAGAGTAAATCAGTCATCGGTGTGGTGAAGAGGCCCCGTCTATTATTAGAGGATGGAATCAGGGATTTAGCGGCATGGGTGGGATTAATCCCTATCGACTCAAAATTTCGCAGCTACGGGCCCTGGTCGCGATCGCGGATACAGGCACGTTTAGTGATGCGGCGCTGCAGCTCGATCTGTCGCAATCCTCAGTGAGTCACGCGATCGCGACGCTCGAAGATGCTTTGGGTGTCGTTTTGTTCAATCGCGGTCGCCAAGGAGCCACCTTGACGCCCTTGGGGGCAGACATGACCGCCGAAGCGCGGCTGATGATGCAGTCTCTCGAAAAAATCGGGCAGTTGGCCCAGCAGTCACGCGGCCTGCAACAAGGTCTCGTCCGCATTGCCGGATTTCGCAGCGTCGCGACCCACATCTTGCCCGAGGTGATTCGCCGGTTTCAACAGTTTTATCCTGGCATTCAAGTCAAAATTGAGGAACAACCCCATTACCATCAGGTCGAGCAGGAAGTGCGCCAAGGCCGGGCCGACATTGGGTTTACCTATTTGCCCACCCAGGATGATTTTGACGCTTGGGAATTATTGCGCGATCGCTACGTGGTGATTGTGCCCGCTGATGACACCGAGCCGCTGCCCTATGATTGGGAAACCCTGGCCCAGCAGCGCCTCATTCTGGCCCCACCCACCGATGGCTGCCGCACCCTGCTCGATCAGTATTTTGCCCAGGCGGGCCAGGTAGTGAATCCGGCCTACGAGCTGCGCGAAGATTCCACTATTCTCAGCATGGTGCAGCAGGGGTTGGGGATTACGCTGATGGCAGAACTCGCAGCGGAGCCGATTCCCCCTGATTTGACTGTGACCGAGCCACCGGTCCCAATGGAGCGAGTCATTGGAGTGATTCAGCTGGCGGGGGCCCTACAGCCGCCGCCGGTATACGCCTTTATGGAAACGTTGCGACAGGTTTGGCCCATTGCCGATCGCCCGCTGCCGCCCGACCCGGTGATGGCAAACCCGGTTAACGGCTGAGGGAGCGGCAGCTGTGCTCGCTCAGCTAATTCCGATTGACTAGGGGCCGCGTCTGGGCAGAATCGCTCAGGGGATGTCGCCATCGCATCAGTTTGCTCTGGCTGGGGGCCGCCGAGTCGAGGCAGCTCAAGGGCTGGCCAAGCTAGCGGGTTTCCGCTGGCAAATACTAGTCGAAATGCCCCCGATCCCTGATGATAGGGAAATATCAAAACGCGGTTTGGGGTCGACGCATACAGCATGGGAGGAGAGGCCAATTGGGATACCTTGCCAGAACAACTGCTGGATTTGGCCAAACAAACCGGTGCTGAAGCCGCCGAAGTGTTTCAGTCCAGTTCGTCGGCGCGCCCTGTTTATTTTGAAGCTAATCGCCTGAAGCAATTAGAGAGTAATCAGCTGGAGGGCACGGCCCTGCGACTGTGGCGTGAGGGCCGCCCCGGCATTGCCGTTGCCCACGGCCCGATCACGCCTCAGGCCCTGGTCGATAAAGCGATCGCTATCAGTCAGCTCAATGACCCCGAAGCGATTGAACTCAGTCGTGGCACCGCTCAGCAATATCCTGATGTGGGGGTAGAGGTGCCGGTGACGCAAATGATTAACTGGGGTGAAAGTGTCATCGCCCAAATTCGCGATCGCTACCCTGAGGTCATCTGCGAGGCCGAGCTAGAGTGCGATATCGAGACGACACGCTTGGTCAACTCCCTCGGCATCGACTATGGCTACCACGACACCACGCTGAGCAGCTATCTCGGGGTGGAGTGGGTGCGGGGCGACGATTTTTTGACCGTGAGCGATGGCCAGGTCTGCCGCGATGCCTTGTCACCCGAGGCCCTGGCTCAACAGGTATTGATGCGTTTAGACTGGGCCGATCGCAATGTCGCCCCCACCGTGGGCCGGGTGCCCGTACTGTTTACCGCAAAAGCGGCTGATACGCTGTGGGGCGCCGTGCAGGCGGCGCTGAGCGGCAAACGAGTGCTGGAAGGATCGTCACCCTGGAGTGATCGCATCGGTGAGCAGGTCACCTCTGAAGCCTTAACCCTCTATCAAGATCCGGATGACGGGCCGTTTAGCTGCCCCTTTGATGATGAAGGCACCCAAACGCAAAAGCTAATTTTGATCGAGCGCGGCGTGTTGCGTCTGTTTTATACCGATCGCACCGTCGGCAAAGAGCTCGGAGACGGCTCAACGGGCAATGGCTTTCGCCCCGGCCTGGGTAGTGCGCCGACGCCGGGTCTGTTTAATACGTTGGTACAACCGGGTTCAGCGACATTTGAGGAGTTAGTCAAAACGCTGGATGACGCGATCGTGGTCGATCAGATTTTGGGAGAAACCGCCGGGATATCCGGCGATTTTTCCATTAATGTCGATCTCGGCTATCGCGTGAAGCAGGGCGAGATTCAGGGGCGGGTAAAGGATACGATGGTTTCGGGGAATGTTTACACGGCCCTGCTGCAGCTCGCTGCCTTGGGCCAGGATGCCGACTGGAACGGGGCTTGCTATACTCCCTCGGTGCTACTTTCCGGGCTGTCGGTGACGGGTCGCGGGTAGCAATGCTACTGAGCCGCAGCGCGGATGGCTCTCTGCTCCGTTCTCGAGACCCATACGGCAGTTGCTTTTCGATGTTGTTTAGTGACGTCTAAACATGCTGCGCTTCCGGCGCTTGCACAAATTTTTTGGTCCAAAGCGGGTTGCCTTTTTAGAAGCCTGCATCATCGGTGTGGTTTCGGGTTTAGCGGCAGTGGCCCTGAAACAAAGCGTCGAAGTGCTGACCGACTGGCGCCTCAACAGCGCCCTGCCCGCTTGGTTTTTGCTGCCGACCGTGGGCTTATTGGGGGGCGTGGCGTCGGGGTGGTTGATGGAGCGCGTGACGCCAGAGGACGAGGGTAGCGGCATCCCGAAAGTCAAAGCCGCTTTGGCCTATCATGACGTGCCGCTCAATCTGCGCGTGGCCCTGACCAAATTGTTTAGCACTATATTGGCGCTGGGGTCGGGGCTATCGTTAGCGCGACAAGGCCCCACGGTACAAATCGGGGCGGCGTTGGCCGCTCAGCGCAGTCAGTGGGTGCCCACCTCACCCGAATATCGCCGTCAGTTGATCGCCGCTGGGGCCGCGGCAGGTCTGGCAGCGGGGTTCAATGCGCCGATCGCGGGCGTGTTGTTTGTGGTCGAAGAGCTGCTGCAAGATTTCTCTAACCTGACCTTGGGAACGGCGATTTTAGCTTCCTTTGTGGGGGCCGTGGTGTCTCGGCTACTGGGGGGGCAGGGGCTCAACCTCAACAGCTTCGGCATGATGCAGACCGGGTTCTCGGTGCAAGCCCTGCCCTTTTTAGTGCTGCTGGGGGTGATGGCGGGCATCTTGGGCGGTCTGTTTAGCCAGGGCATTTTTTCCAGCCTGAGCTTTTTTCAGCGCTTGACCTCCCTGAGCCTGCCGCTCAAAATTGGGCTGGCTGGGTGTCTGACTGGGCTGGTGGGGGCGGCACTGCCGATTGCCGCGCAAGATAATACGGGCCTGCGCGAGTTTTTAGTGACGGGGGGCGCTGCCTGGCAGATCATCACCGCCGCGTTTGTGGCCAAATTTTGCCTGACCCTGCTGGCCTACGGCGCTGGGGCCTCTGGGGGCCGGTTTGCTCCGGCGCGGGTGGTGGGGGCGGCGCTAGGGTGCCTGGTGAGTTTTGTCGCCCAGACCGGCCACGCCTGGATGGGGCTCCCCGTTGGGACCTTAGAAAGTAGCAATACCACGACCTATGCGTTGACAGGTATGGGGGCGTTTTTTAGCGCTGTCACGCGGGGGCCGATTACCGCGATTGTCATTGTGTTTGAGATGACAGCCAATTTCAATCTAGTGTTGCCGCTGATGGTGGGCTCCGGCTTGGCGTATTTGTTCAGCGAGCGGATTGCTGGGGTGCCTATCTACGATCGCCTACTGGCCTTTCAGGGCATTCAGCTGAATCCCACCCCATCGGATGTGAATCCGTGGGCGGGGCTGACGGCAGCAGATCTGATGCAGCGGCGGGTCGAAACGTTGGCCGCAACGCTCACCCTCCGTCAGGCGTTAGAGGCTTTTTCGCGATCGCATCATCGGGGCTTTCCGGTATTACATCAGGGCAAGTTGGTGGGCATTGTCACCCAAACCGACTTGGGCGACACCACCCAAACTGACGCGTCCAGCGACCAGCTCGTGCGAGACATCATGACGCCTCATCCGGTCACCGTCATCCCTGAATCGTCTTTGCCTCAGGTGCTAGATCTGCTCAATCGGCTAAAGGTGAGTCGGCTGCCAGTGACGGATGGCAATAAGCTGGTCGGCATCATTACTCGCGGCGATATTATTCGCGCCGAGTCAGAACGGCTCAGCGGCAAAAACACGACCGAGGGGCCGGTGGCCACGCCCTCTTGCGGCATTTATCGCGCGCGCTCGCCTGCCGTTGGACGCGGGCGGCTGTTGGTGCCCTTAAGTGATCCGGAGACGGCACCGCTGCTGCGCAATCTGGCGAGCGCCATCGCCCGCCAAGAGCAATACGAGCTGGAATGCCTGCATGTCATTCTCGTGCCGCGATCGCTATCACCCGAAGAAGCGCCCGTCAATACGGCCCCGAGCCAGCAATTGCTGAGTTTGGCGCAACAGGCAGTACAAGGGGCCAAAGTGCCGCTGCATACACAAATTCGCGTGGCCCATGACGTTGCTCCAACCCTGCTAGAGGTGGTCAAAAAGCGGCACATCGATCAGATTTTGCTGGGC
>CALCPB010000366.1 GCA_937897665.1 uncultured Halomicronema sp.
CGGGCCGATTCCTATCTGGGGTCGCCCCCCGCCCTGCGCGAAGTCCTGGCCCGGGTGCGAGCCCTGCGGCGTCGTCCCCCCACGCTGGAGGCCCCCCCCCGCGTCACCCGCTTGCAGTACGAAGACCTGGCCTTAGACGAAGCGAATCAGCTGGCCTATCGTCAGGATCAAACGATCGAGCTGTCAGAAAAAGAAACGCAGCTGCTGAGCTATCTGCTGCGGCACCCCGATCAGGTGCTGACCCGCAGCCAGATCCACCAAGCGGTGTGGGCCGATGCTGAAGAGCCCGCTAGCAATGTCTTGGCAGCGCAAATGCGACTGCTGCGGCGCAAAATTGAACCCACCGGCACGCTGCCCTTGATTCATACGGTCTATGGCAAGGGCTATCGGCTCGGGAGTTGACCAAGGGGTGAACCGGCAGTCGCTATACTAAACACCTGAGTTAGTCCATGTGGTTATGGCTTCTGAAACCCCCACCGTCGAGTTTTTTGATGGCATTCCCGAAGAGATTAGTAATGTGAGTCTGCGGCAAGACAACGATACGGGTGATCGCATCGTGCTGCTGTTGTTTGAGCGCCTGCAGGCAATCGAAGAATTTAGAAGCTTTCGCAGTCGTTTTTCGAAGGCGCTCAAGCTCACCGACAGCGAAGGCGTCATTACCATCGAACCTTCAGGCGTCAAGTTTATCTTCAGCGGGCCAGAGGGCGATGATCTGAAGCAGGTTGAATGCACCCTCGCCATTGACCGCCCCGACCATTGGGAACGCTTTATGCGCTTTATGCACCGGTATGCTGAAGCTAACGGCATGGCCTATGGTGAACCGACGGCAGCAGAGTAGTCATGACAGACCTTCGCCCTGGGCGCTAGAGAAGCCACTGCACAGGGCCGGTGATCGTCACGGGGTCGGTCCATCCAGCACTCGCAGCCTGGTCGCTTAACTAGCACTGCGCCGCTTTGCACTTCATTAAGGCGGGCTGAGGTTCATTCCGACAGCCTCCCAACCTGAGGGGAGCGTGGGTGAGTCCACAGCGAGGCGATCGCATCGGTCGCTAGCATAGAATAGTTGCTCTGCCGGTCGCCTACTGGGCCAGTTAAGTCAGTCCACATCACATCACAGCAAAGGAGTCGGGGTTCATGAAAGTTGCCATTACCGGGGGCACCGGGTTCGTCGGGAGCCAGCTCACCGCCGCCCTCCAGCAGGCAGGGCATGAGGTGGTGGTGTTAACCCGTGATGTGGCCCGGGCCCGTCGCGTGTTGCCAGCGGCGACCTTTCCTCAGGTAACGCTGGTGGCTTATACGCCGCAGCAATCTGGTAACTGGCAAACCGCAATTTCTGGCTGTGATGGTGTCGTTAATCTGGCCGGAGCCACCATCTCCGAGCGCTGGAGCGCGGCTCACAAACAGGCTATTCTCAACAGTCGCCAAGTGGGCACGGCCAAAATCGTGGAGGCGATCGCTCAGGCTGACGTTAAACCCCAAGTCCTCGTCAGCGCTTCGGCGATCGGGTATTACGGCACGAGTGAAACCAAAACGTTTGATGAAACCAGTGCGCCCGCCGATCAGGATTTTTTATCGCAAGTGTGCCAGGCATGGGAAGCCGAAGCCACCAAAGTGAAAGATATCGAGGGCGTGCGCGTAGTGATTCCTCGCATTGGCATCGTGTTGGGCCAGGGCGGGGCGCTAGAGCGCATGCTCACGCCCTTTCGCTTGTTTGCGGGGGGGCCGATTGGCAGTGGTCGCCAGTGGTTTTCCTGGATTCACATTGACGACTTGGTGGCGGTGTTGGTGCGGGCGTTGACCGATAGCTCCATGTCAGGGGTTTACAACGCCACGGCCCCGACGCCGGTTCGCATGGCCACCGTGTGTGAGGCCCTAGGGCAGGCCCTCAACCGTCCCTCCTGGTTGCCTGTGCCTGATTTTGTGATTGAGGCGCTGCTCGGCGATGGAGCTGTGGTGGTGCTGGAGGGGCAACAGGTACTGCCCAAACATCTGCAGGCCGAGAATTTTGCCTATCAATATCCCACGGTTGAGCAGGCGATGCAGGCCGTCGTCGCGGCGACTTAGGCACATCAGCGGCGAGTGTTGATTAGGCTGGGCGACACGACTGTCGTCGAGATCGCCGCGCCACGGAACTGGAGGCGATAGAGCGCATCAAAGCCTTCCTCACAGTGGGGTGGGGCACCGGCCAACTGGCGGGCCATGGTCTCAATCACCTCGGTGGGCACCTGGCGCGATCGCTGCCCGTTTCTGTGCACACAAAGGGGAATTGGCGCATCCAGCCAAACGGCTAAGAGGCGATTAAAGCCAGCTGCTCGCGCCGCCTGAATCACGGTGCGACGCCCCTGTCGCTGCCCGTTCGTGGCATCGTAAATCGCGCCGCTGATGTGACCTTGTCGAGTTTGCTCGGCGGTAGCTCGCAACTGCTCGGTGACACGGTGCCAAACCTGCAGCCAGGGGCCTTGGGTGGCGGCGTTGCCAAAGAGCTGGGCGCGAATCTGATCGGTCGAAATGATGACGAATGGTGGCGCTGATTGATTGAAGTGGCTGGCCCAAGTGGATTTACCGCTGCCGGGCAGGCCAATCAGCAACCAGAGGGGAATGTCTACCGGAGGAGTCATGGCCACAAAAACAGGTGCGGGACAAGCGGCGACGGGGCGAGAGACGACCCCATGTTATCGCCTCAGAGAAATGGCCTAATGCAATGACGGTCTCGCCCCTCGCGCCATCTTCCTAAGTCGGTCGTCAGCTCTCAATCAGTTCGGGCGCGATCGCCGGAATTTTCAAAACAAATTCGCTCCCCTGTCCCAAGGTTGAGTGCACTTCAAGGGTGCCCTGGTGTTTTTCGACCACAATTTGCCGGGCGATCGCTAATCCCAAGCCGGTGCCTTGACCCACCCCTTTGGTGGTAAACAAGTTCTCGAAAATCTTGGCTTGGGTTTCTGCCGTCATGCCCACCCCATTGTCTCGAACCTTGACAACCGCCCACTGCTGGCAAGCCGATAACTCTGCAGTGACGGTGATGTGGTTAGGCTGCGCCTGAATATCGTCGAAGCTTTGACCTCGGTTGGATTCTTCCAAGGCATCGATCGCATTTGCCAGAAGATTCATGAACACCTGATTTAGCTGCCCCGGAAAACACTCGATCGCGGGCATCTCGCGATAGTGCGTCGAGACCTGAATCGCAGGACGGTGCTCGTCTGCTTTCAAGCGGTGTTCCAGAATCAGCAGCGTGCTATCTAGACCCTCGTGAAGCTTGAACGGAATCCGATGTTCGGTATCGGCTCGCGAAAACGTTCTCAAACTGGTACTAATGCTGCCGATGCGCTTGATGCCCTCGCGCATTGAGCGCAGCACCTGAGGCAAATCCTCCCGCAGATAGGCGAGATTAATCGCGTCGATTTCGTCCTCAATGACCTCACCGGGGCTGGGCAAGGCGGCTTGATATAGATCAAGCAGTCCGAACAGATCTTGAATGTAAGCTTGCGCAGGCTGCAAGTTACCGGCTAAAAACCCAACGGGGTTGTTAATCTCATGGGCAATCCCGGCCACGAGATTCCCCAGAGCTGACATCTTCTCTTGTTGGATGAGCTGTAGCTGCGACTGTTGCAACTGCTCTAGAGTGGATGTCAGCTCCACCGTTTGTTGACTAAGTGTCTCGTTTAATTCTTGCAGCGCCATCTCTGCTTGCTGTCGCGCCGTAATGTCTTGATAGGTGCCGAGAATGCCGATGACGTCACCCTGAACGTTATGCAGGGGGGCTTTGTTCGTTTCGAGCCAGGTTTGCTGACCATCGCCCTTGAGTTGGGGTTCGATGATGCCCATTTCGGCCTGATTAGACTGCATCACCCGGCGATCGCAGGTGCGATAAAATTCGGCTTCTTCTCGTTTCCAGGGCAGATCAAAATCAGTTTTGCCGACGATGTCGTGAGGCGAGTTTAACCCCGCATCCTGGACAAAATTTTGATTGCAACCGAGGTAAACCAAGTCTTGGTCTTTCCAAAAAATAGACTCGGGCAACGTATCCATCACCAGTTGTAAACGTTGCTGCGAGGTTTTGAGGTCATGCTCAATGCGTCGGCGCTCCCGACTCTCTTGATCGCGAGCCTGCTTGAGGGCGGTTATCTCGGCCTGAGCCTCGCTCAGAGCTTGCTCTAGGTACGCAATGTTTGCATCGTGCAAGCTTGATAACGCATCAGTTGCTTTCATGATGAAAAAAGTGTTACGACTGCTCGTCAGTAGACTTCCTACCCCTGCAGATTGGCCACCAGTATCAGCCGCCCCGAGCGACTGCCGGCCCTGATCGCTGCCAGCGCTCGCAGGTTTTAGCCAACAGTCTAGATCATCCTTAAAACTAATCGATTGATTGAGTGGAGCTAGCGATCACGATCACCAGTGCCCTCAAGAGAGAAAGGTTAGATCAGCAAAGCTCGGCTTTTAGGTCGTTTTCGAGCCCCTGAGAAAAACATGTAAATTTTGGTGAATTTAGCTTTTTTGGGCGCAATGCTTCCAAAAATCGCCAAGCAAGGTATCGTTTAGGGCAGAAAAGCGTCACTTGAGGTCTTGGGGAGATGGGCGATCGCGTTGGGCCTGGCAAAATTGGTCAATGTTTATTGGCAGCGGCATTCATAACGGCGCTCGTGCCGTCGCGAGCGCTGTGGGCGCAAAGCGGTCCGCCCCGCTTGCAACAGGTGATTCATTCCTTTGATATTGAGCGGCCCGAAGCAACGGCTTATGCCCTCTGGAACGCGGGCCAAGAGCAACGGCATGAAGTCTGGTTTCGCATTTTAGGCGGCGAAGCCGATTTTCAGCAGCGTCTGCGGGTGTACAAAGAGCAAGCCCCGCCGCGATCGCCTGATATGTTGCCCCCGGAGTCAAACATTGTTTACGAGGTCGCCAACAGCAACTCATCAGACTGGTTCTTTTTAGGCACCGAGGGCAGTTTCTTTACCTATTATTTTGATGGCGATAATCGGCCCAATGGCAATGTGGGCTGGGATCATTCCGAAGCGGTGCGCGTCCGCAAAACGATTTATAGCAACGGTGATTTGTATGAGATCAGCTTTGAAGATCTCAACTTACTCGATGACTATGACGACCTCGAAATTGAGGTCATTCTGATTCGTCGGTAGTCGATGGTTGGGGCGTGGCGTCAGCGGGGTCAGCGGGTTCCGTTGGCAACGGTTCAAAGGGGTCAAGTAAACCCGGCTCATCTAGATCCGGCTGAGGATTAGTCGGCAGCGGCGTCAAATCCAACAGACCACCGTCGTCTAAGGGGTCATTGCCCGGCAGCCCTTCGAGACCTGTCCCCGGGGCCTCAAACGACTCGCCCGGTAGGGTTGCCAGGGCCACGCGATCGCCCCCGACCGACCGCAGCAGATCGAGCACTTGAATCACGTCTTCGTAGCGGGCATCGCGAGAGGCATACAGCACGATCAGCCCCTCTGGAGACGCCTGCTGATGCTGCAACAAAACATCGTACAGCAAATCTAAGGT
>CALCPB010000367.1 GCA_937897665.1 uncultured Halomicronema sp.
GACGATCCTGCTGCCCAAGACGACCTTTGAGATGCGGGCGCATGCGATTAAGCGCGAGCCCGAACTACAAGCCTTTTGGCATGAGCATCAAATTTACGAAACCCTGTCACAGCAGAATCCGGGTGAGATTTTTGTGCTGCACGATGGGCCGCCCTACGCCAACGGCAGCCTGCACATGGGCCATGCGCTCAACAAAGTGCTCAAAGACATCATTAATAAATATCAGCTGCTGCAGGGGCGCAAGGTGCGCTATGTGCCGGGATGGGACTGTCATGGCCTGCCCATTGAACTCAAGGTGCTGCAGACGCTCGATAAGGAAGAGCGCAAGCAATTAACCCCGCTAGCGCTGCGGCAAAAAGCCAAGAAATTCGCCCTGGAAACCCTTGATAACCAACGCCAAGGGTTTAAACGCTTTGGTGTATGGGGCGATTGGGAACATCCCTATGCGACGCTGCAGCCTGAATATGAGGCGGCACAGCTAGACGTGTTTGGTCAGATGGTTGAAAAAGGCCATATCTATCGAGGGCTCAAACCGGTTTATTGGAGTCCTAGCTCACTCACTGCCCTGGCAGAAGCAGAACTGGAGTATCCCGATAATCACGTCTCACGCAGTGTCTATGTTGCCTTTAAGCTCACCCAACTATCGGCAGCAGCGGCGGCCAAAATTGGCGACTATCGCGACGACTTGGGCCTGTCGATTTGGACGACGACGCCGTGGACTTTAGTCTCTAACCAATTCACCCGTGGGGCTCCGGCGCTTAAGTACGCTGTGGTGGAAGGCTTTCAGGCCATCCAACCTCAGTCACCCAAATATGTCATTGTGGCGGCTGAGGCGGTCGAGCGATTGTCAAAGCTGTTCGACACCAACCTCGTGGTGAAAGCCACGTTGACTGGCCAAGAGCTGGCAGGCTCGACCTATCAGCATCCTCTCTTTGATCAGCAGAGTCCGGTTGTGGCTTCTGGTGAAGATATTACTGCTGACTCTGGTACAGGACTGGTGCATAGTGCCCCGGCCCACGGCCCCGAAGACTTTTTTGCGGCTCATGAACACGGCATTAAGCCGGTTGTGTTGGTGGATGAAGCTGGTCGCTACACCGCTGGCACGGGTCAGTTTGAAGGGCTCAAGGTGCTGACCACTGGCACTGAAGCTGTTATTGCGGCGATTACCGAAAACGGCACCTTGCTCAAAGAAGATCCCTACGCCCACAGTTATCCCTACGACTGGCGGACGAAAAAGCCGGTGATCTATCGGGCGACCGAACAGTGGTTTGCTTCAGTGGCGGGCTTTCGTGACGAGGCTCTGGAGGCGATCGAGGCCGTGGAATGGATTCCTGCCAGTGGCCAAAATCGCATCACCTCGATGGTGGTCGATCGCGCCGACTGGTGCATCTCGCGGCAGCGAAGCTGGGGCGTACCCATTCCGGCCTTCTACGATGAGGCAACGGGCGAGCCGCTGATGAACCAGGAGACGATCGCCCATGTTCGCCAGATTTTTGCAGAACAGGGCTCCGATGCCTGGTGGCAACTGCCGGTGGCTGACCTGTTGCCCGCCAGCTATCGCGACAATGGGCGCACCTACCGCAAGGGCTATGACACGATGGATGTCTGGTTTGACTCGGGCTCCTCTTGGGCGGCGGTGGCCGACCAGCGCGACCAGCTGCACTATCCGGTCGAGCTGTATTTAGAAGGTTCAGATCAGCATCGCGGCTGGTTTCAATCAAGCCTGCTGACCAGCGTCGCGACCCACGGCTGTGCTCCTTACCAGACTGTCTTGACCCACGGCTTTGCCCTGGATGAGAACGGTCGCAAGATGAGCAAATCGCTGGGCAATGTGATGGATCCTTACACCATCATTGAGGGGGGCAAAAATCAAAAGCAGGAACCGCCCTACGGCGCTGATGTGCTGCGGCTGTGGGTGTCCTCAGTGGATTACTCTTCCGATGTGCCTATCGGCAAAACTATCCTCAAGCAGATGGCCGATGTGTCTCGCAAGATTCGCAATACGGCCCGGTTTTTGTTGGGCAATTTGAACGACTTCGATCCGGCCACAGCCGCGATCGCCTACGAGGCATTGCCTGAGATTGACCGCTACATGCTGCATCGCATTACTGAAGTGTTTGATGAAGTCACGGATGCCTTCGATACTTATCAGTTCTTCCGCTTCTTTCAGACGGTGCAAAACTTTTGTGTGGTGGATCTGTCCAATTTTTATTTAGATGCGGCTAAAGATCGGCTCTACATCAGTGCCACTGACTCGGCTCGTCGTCGGAGCTGCCAGACAGTGCTGGCAGTGATTATTGAGAATCTGGCGCGGGCGATCGCCCCGGTGCTTTGCCACATGGCAGAGGATATCTGGCAAAATCTGCCCTATCAGACCCCAACTAAATCAGTGTTTGAGTCGGGCTGGGTGCAGCTGGAAGCGAGCTGGCGGCAACCCCAGCTGGCG
>CALCPB010000368.1 GCA_937897665.1 uncultured Halomicronema sp.
CCGACTGCCCGAACCAGAAGACCAAATTCTCGAAGCGCTGCCGAGGCCGCCGACCGAGCCACCGACCGAGCCAGCGCCCCTGCCCCGACTGCCCGAACCAGACGACCTGCTAGAGCCGACTGTTCCGAGCCCACCCCCGGCAACTGATGCCATCCCGATTGAGGAATCCTTTGATATTGACCGTTACGACGTGCTGGGCAGCACCGTATTTTCTGACGCGGAACTCGCCGCGGTGACGGCAGACTTTGCGGGGGATGAACGCACCTTTGGCGACATTTTGAATGCCCGCTCGGCGGTGACGGATCTTTATGTCAGCAGAGGCTACATCACGTCAGGGGCGATCGTCCCGCCGCAATCGTTTGAAGACGGCGGAGTGGTACAAATTCAAGTGATTGAGGGCCGTTTAGAAGACATTCAAATCACCGGTACACAGCGATTAAATCCGGGCTATATCAGCAGTCGTCTGGCGCTCAAATCGGCCCCACCGCTGCAACAAGATCAGCTCTTAGAGGGCTTGCAGTTGCTGCAGCTAGACCCGCTGATCGAGACCATTTCCGCTGATTTGCAGGCGGGCGCCCGGCCCGGCACGAATTTACTTGTGGTCACAGAGACCGAAGCCGAGACCTTTGAAGCCCATTACACGTTCGATAATAATCGCTCGCCAAGTGTTGGTACGCTGCGGCATCAGGGCCGGTTGACGGAAGCCAACTTGACGGGCTGGGGCGATCGCCTGACGGTCGCCATCAACGGCACCTCAGGCAGTCGTGAGCTGTCGCTAGACTACACAGTGCCGATTAATCCCCACAATGGTTCTCTGCGGTTTCGAGGTACTTTTACGAATAGCCGGGTGATCGAAGAATCGTTTGAGGTGCTCGACATTTCCTCCGTTGCCAATGCTTACGAAATCACGGTGCGACAACCGCTGATTCAAAGTCCCACCGAGGAATTTGCGCTGGGGTTGACGGTGGCCCATGAAAATAGCCAGACCTTTTTAGGTATTGCCGACATTGGCGGCTTTCCACTTTCGGTCGGGGCGGATGATGACGGCAAAACGCGGGTGTCGGCGCTGCGTTTTTTTCAGGAGTGGAGTCGCCGTGATAATGAGCAGGTCATCGCCGTGCGATCGCAGTTCAACCTCGGCCTTGACGTCTTCAATGCCACGGTTAACGATGATGGCCCGGATGGTCAATTCTTTGCCTGGCAGGGACAGGCCCAGTGGGTACGCTTGCTGGCTCCAGATACCACATTGCTGGTACGCGGCGGCGTCCAACTCACACCGGGTGACCTGCTAGGGCTAGAACGCTTTGGCCTCGGGGGGCAGCAAACCGTTCGGGGCTATCGACAAGACCAGATTTTAACCGACAATGCGTTACTGGGCGGGATCGAGGTGCGCGTGCCGGTCTATCGCGATCGCGACCAAGAGCTGCAGCTTCTATTGGCCCCTTTCATCGACATCGGGCATGGTTGGAATGTCTCTGGGGCCAATCCCGCCAACAACACCCTGCTCTCCACCGGCGCCGGGCTGATTTTTACGCTGTCTGATCGCCTCAATGCTCGCCTAGATTGGGGGATTCCGCTGCTGGCAAACGAGTCAGAAGGCGATTCCTTGCAAGCCGGTGGCCTCTACTTCACCTTTGATCTATCGCTCTTCTAACCCAACAGCAACAGAGGAAAAGCGCGCTCCAGTCCTCTAAATTGGAGCTTCAGCAGAGTGGTGCCGGTTCGGTTGCCAGTGCAAACCACCAGTTCAAAGTTTTATGCTCAGACCGCCCAGCGAGCATGAGCCTAGTGCTATAACCCAGGTATCAGGTGCTTCAGAGGGATCGTTTCACGCCACAGAGGTTACGCTGCCCTCAGTTGAGCCAGGCTCAATTGCCCGTGCCCCCACAACCGCTTGTGGGATGTGCTGCTAACCCAATCTAGTCCAGAAGACTTTTCCAATACCTGCTCAATCCGCTAGTCGCTATCCCTACAAACTCGCCTCAATACCAGTGAGGATAGTCTGATGCCGTTGCTACCCTGCAAACCTTTCGGGATCTTCATGGGTCTGGTGGTGGTCTCGTTGCCAACGCCAATCGGGGCCAAGACAGAAGCCGTACTCATCGCCCAGATTGAGCCAGACCCTTCTTTAGGCACCGACGCTTCCGTCGTCACGCCAGAGGTTCTCCTGCGCGGCGAACTAGCCGATGAAATCAGGGGCGGTGCCATCCGAGGCAACAATCTCTTCCACAGCTTTGCCGAATTCAACGTTCTGCCAGATCAGCGAGTCTACTTTGCCAACCCCATCGGCATCGAAAATATCCTGAGTCGGGTCACCGGGGGCAATCTTTCTAGCATTGATGGGTTGTTAGGGGTCGATGGTGCGGCCAACCTCTACTTGCTGAACCCTAACGGCATTATCTTTGGCCCCAACGCGCGCTTAGACATTGAGGGTTCTTTTACGGCTACCACTGCAGACCAGATTGGGTTCAATGACGGCAGCGAGTTTAGTGCAGTGCCAACGGACAATGAACTGCTGACGGTGAGAGTCCCGCTGGGCGTGCAGTTTAACGACGAGCCCCAAGGCGATATTACTCAGCAGGGGAATTTAGCCGTCGGTACAGGGGCAAGCCTGACGCTGTTTGGCGATAGGGTGCTCAACAGCGGTGCCCTCACAGCAGCGGGCGGTACAGTCCAACTACTGGGGAACCAAGTTGGCTTAGTGGATGCAGCCACGGTCGATGTCTCGTCAGCTACGGATGGCGGTACCGTGCTAATCGGGGGGGATTACCTGGGTGAGGGCACCGTGCCCAATGCCAACAACACCTCAGTAGCAGTTGGCGCCACCATTCATGCAGATGCGCAACAGGTCGGCGATGGCGGGCGAGTGATTGTGTGGGCCGATGACGCAACTCAGTTTGCCGGTGGCATCAGCGCCCAGGGCGGCAATGAAAGCGGCAATGGGGGGTTCGTTGAAGTTTCGGGTAGGCAAGCACTCAACTTTATCGGCACCGTGAATACCCAAGCGGTGAATGGCATCGTGGGGCAGCTTTTGCTCGACCCGGCCAATATTGTCATTGCCGATGCCCCGCCACCAGGCAGAATTACCGTCGGGCTTGGGGATGGCGTGTTTGCGGATCTGATCTACGCTGCGACGGA
>CALCPB010000369.1 GCA_937897665.1 uncultured Halomicronema sp.
ACCGCCGCTTTAATCGTCTCTTGCTCATCGCGGATGAAATTACTGGGCACGCGCGCTTGGGAAGAGCACAAGATCGCGCAACAAGTTTTGAAAGGCTTACCTAATGTGGGGTTTCATGCCTATGGCGAAATCTGCCAATTATCGCAACAGGGGAAATCTTATTTCCACAACGAAACTTTCACGGCGGTTCTAATGGGTACCCAATAAAATCCGATGACATCAGTGCAGGCAGAGGGGAACTCAGTCGATCTATGGCAGCAGGTTGAAGTCCTCAAACGAGAAAATCGAATTCTTAAAAAAAAGCTCTCTCGTTCAGAACTGACGCGATCGGAACTGGAAACCGCGAGTCAGCGACGAGAACTTATGCTCAAACAGGTGATTGAAGAAGCTGAAAAGGCCAAAGCCGAACTTGAAAAAGCGAAAGAAGTCGCCGATAGCGCCAACAAAGCCAAGAGTGAATTTCTGGCCAACATGAGCCATGAACTGCGGACCCCCCTGAACGGTATTTTGGGCTACGCTCAGATTTTAGGCCGCACAGAGACCTTGTCCGAACGGGGCAAAACGGGCATCAGCATCATCTATCAGTGTGGCGACCACTTGCTAACGCTCATCAACGATATTCTCGATCTCTCCAAAATTGAAGCGCACAAAATGGAATTGCTCCATGAAAGCTTCGATTTACCCGCTTTTCTCCGCAGCGTGGTTGAAATCTGTCGCGTTCGTGCTGACCAGAAGGGGATCGATTTCATCTACGACGTTGATCAGGGGCTGCCCCATTATGTCAATGCCGATGAGAGACGCCTGCGGCAAGTGCTGATTAACTTACTGGGCAACGCCGTCAAATTCACCGATGCGGGGCAGGTGAGATTTCGGGTGCAGTTAATCGACCCGCCAGTGAGTCCGAGCCGACACCGGCTGCGGTTTGAAATTTTGGATACAGGCGTTGGCATGCGGCCCGAGCAAGTCGCCAAGGTCTGTCTCCCGTTCGAACAAGTCGGTGATCACAGCCGTAAAGAAGGTGGCACTGGCGTGGGCCTGGCCATCAGTAGTCAAATCATTCAGATGATGGACAGTGAGCTAGAAATCGCCAGCGAGTGGGGGGGTGGCAGCCAGTTCAGCTTCACTGTCGAGCTGACCGAGGACGCTCATATCCAACCCCCTTCCTTCAGCCACCGAACACGTCAAATTATCGGTTATGAGGGTGATGAGCGCACCGTGCTGATTGTGGACGATCGCTGGGAAAATCGCTCCGTCATGAGCAACCTCCTGAGGCCCATCGGCTTCAGAACGATTGAAGCAACTAACGGCGAGGCGGGGTTGGCGCAAGCTGAGTCAAGCCGTCCTGACCTGATTATTGTCGATTTACTGATGCCCGTAATGGGTGGTTTGGCGATGTTGCAGCAACTCCGGTGTCATCCGCAGCTGCAGGCAGTTCCCACTATTGTGTCCTCTGCCAGTGTGTTTGAAACAGACCGCTACAAAAGCTTGGCAGCAGGAGCAGTGGCCTTTTTGGCAGAGCCCATTCGCACGAATGAGCTACTCCATCTGCTCGAAATTCACCTTCAGTTAGAGTGGACGTATGGAAACGCGGCACCGATTGAAGACGTCGATCTGAGGGGTGAAGGTCATGTCATCATCAGCCCACCGCCCGAAGTCTTAGCCACATTAACGGCTTTTGCACGGAAAGGCGATCTGGATTCTCTCATTCAAGCGGCTCGTCACCTTGACGAGCAGTACAGCCACTTCGCTGAGACTGTGATCCTAATGTCAGAGCAATTTCAAGTCAAACAACTCAAAGCTTTTATTAAACAAAATATGTAGAGATTAATTGGAGAAATATTGATATCTGAGATGGAATTACCAACCTCTGATTTTGTTTTGATCGTCGATGATAATGCAGCGAACCTATCAGTGCTGGCTCAAACCCTCAAAGGAGCTGGGTGTGCTGTCAGAGTTGCTGTGGATGGCGAAAGTGCGATTCAGCAGGTTGCCGAAGAGCTACCCTCGCTGATTTTGCTAGACATCATGATGCCTGGCATTGATGGATTAGAAACCTGCCGTCGCTTAAAAGAAAATTCAGATACCTGCGAAGTGCCGATCATTTTTATGACGGTGCTCGATGACATTCAAGAAAAGGTGCACGGTTTATCTCTAGGTGCGGTTGATTACATCACCAAGCCGTTTAATGAATCGGAAGTGCTGGCCCGAGTGCTGGCTCATTTAAAGACGCATGACCTGATCCAAACTGTGCAGGAGCAAAATCATCAGCTAAAACACGAGATTGCGCTACGCCAAGAAACTGAGCAGCAACTCTACAAGCTCAATAGTGAATTAGAGAGGGTACAAATTGAACTTCTGCAGAAAGAAAGGCTCTCAGCCATTGCTGAATTGGTTACCGGCATTGCCAGCGAAATCAATAATCCCATTGGCTGTATTGCGGGGAATATTGAGTTCGTCCAAAAGTATGCAAAAAGCCTCTTAGATCACGTTGATCTTTATGAGAAAAATACTCCGCATGAGGAGGATGAGATTGAGCAGCATGCGGCTCAAATCGAGCTTGACTATCTTAAAAGAGATTTGCCAGCGACGGTTGAGTCGATCAAAGGTAGCAGTAGTCGTATCTCAGCCGTCAGTAAGTTAATTCAGATCTTTAATCGGCACGACATCCAGCCGAATAAAAAATATGAATTTGATATTCACGAACTACTCGATGGGGCGCTACTGCTCTTAAGACACCGACTCAAAACACAAAACAATCGCGTCGCGATTGAAGTGGTTAGAACCTATGGCGACTTGCCCAAAATTCCCTGCTTTCCCGGTCGCCTTAGTCAAGCTTTTACGAACGTTCTCGGCATCCTCATTGACGCGTTTGATGAGCACTGTAGCCTGCCAGCCGATCAGTCAGTTAATAATTTCACCCTGGCCCAAGGCAGCCCCCCCTTGCAGATTCAAATTAGAACGACCCTAGAAACCTCATGGGCCATTATTCGGATTAGAGGCAATACCAGCTCCCTGTGGTCGGAACATGAACCAGAAACGTCTGAACGACAGGCCCTTCAAAGCCCAATTCATAACAATGCTGATTTAGAACTTCTGATGGCTCGTCAAATTGTCGTAGAAACTCACGGTGGTGAGCTTAACTTTATTTCTACTTTCAACACTGAAATTATGCTGATGCTGCCCGCTAGTCGCGTTGGGCAAAAGGAGTATTTCCCCGAACATTTGAGACAAGGGGAGGAGTAATCTTCTGGCTCAGCTGAGACTACTCATCTTTCGCCACAATCTCGGCGCTGCAGGCCTGCCGAAATTGCTGTTTTCAGCGCACCAACAGAATTGATTTAATCGGTCGCTCGATCGCCTCACCCGTCGCATCAAGGCGGCCTAAATAGGTTTCACCCTCAAAATACAAACCGCTAGAGCTGCCCCCATCCAGATTCAACGCTTGCTCAACGCCCAAAGTTTGTAAAAAGTCAGCCATCTCTGGCAGGGTGAGTCCCGTGGCTCGATTAGTCATCGGCAGTTGACTGGCGATCGCCAACACCACGGTGCCATCGGCCTTGAGCCCGATCGCTGAGCGGGCATTGGCAGACTGGCTCCCCAGCGCATCCCGCACTACTTCGCCCGCATCGTTATTGGCTAAAAAGCCCTCGTCATATCCCGTCTGAGTGGGCAGCAGCTGTGGCCCTGCGCCGACCGCCGCTGTCATCTGACAGGCTGGGGGCACGGCGGTCGCGTGAGCCGTGATGTCGTACCGTACCGTGCCCTCACAGTCATAAATCCGAAACTCTGACCGATTGAGTATGGCCGGCAGGTAGGACTGGAGAGCTGGATTTTCCATCAGACCCGCATTTTGGCGTGGGTCTGCCACCAAGTCACCATTCACCGTGACAAAAGACGTCGTCAGACCGTTGCGCGGATCAAAAAAACCGGCATTGATCGCTGCGATCGCCCCTTGACCCGTCGCCCACTCAGACAAGGGCGTCAGCGAGGCGGCCACGGCCACGTCGATTTGCCAGCCGCTGTTGGCGGGCACGGTCACCGTATGCACCACCGCATCCATCCAAGGATAGGACTGATAAATAAGTTCCTGTTTTGCTAACTCTGCATGGGCCGCTGCGGCAACTGCGGCCTCATTCGGCGTCGCCGGCGGTTCGGTTTGCTCAGGGGGAACGGCATCCGTCGCGGTGAGGGTGCAGCCGCTGAGCAAGAGGGCTAACCCGAGGGGGCCATAGCCGACAAAGGGAAGTTGCAAGGGCGATCGCCTCTCTAACGTGAATGGGTTATTCCAGCCTCTGTGATTGGCCTCCCGCTGCCCGCTGGGCCTGCCGGGAGGCGATCGTCTTTCTATCAGCATATCGGGATTAGAACGTGCCCATCGCCGAAATGCCTCGTGATGGTTGAGAAAGCTGCCAGAGTCGCCAAAGGCGCTGCTCTAGCCGGGGATCAAACTCAGCCATAAAGATGCCGATATCTGGGTTTGGCCCTTCCGTAATCCACAGCCCTGATAGGGTGATTTCCCACCAGTCGCGATCGCAGCGCGTGAGGTCTAACGCCTGCAACTGCTCCCCTAATTGGCGATCAATCAGCGTCGCCGGGAGCGGAATGCTAGCTCGAATCGGCTGCACCGTAATCGATCGCTGCGCATGGGCATAGGTGCAAACGCGATCACTCAGCAGCAGATTGAGGGGGGTGGGGCAATATTCAAGGCAGAGGCCCGTGTCAGTGTAAGTCACTTTCAACATGGAGATATCCGATAAAAATACCTGGAGACAAATTCCGGTCAAAAATCTTGGTTAGAAACCTGGGTCGCAAACTTTAGTTCTTGCCGCCAATGCCGTCACGCTGAACCCAGCCAAAGCTATTTGCCTGCGGCAAACAGAGCTGGTGATTCATCATGGGCGGCGATCGCTCCCGGCCTCGCCTCAACCCTCTTGGCTGAGGCTCAGCTATCTCGATGTGATCTAGGAGTTGCGCTGGCGTTGAACGGGCTTTTGCTTACTCTGCAAAAGCGCCAAAACCCGCTGATTTAAATGCAGTTGGCTAGCACTGTGGCAGAGCGCTCGCGATCCACCAATAATGGTCGCTCTGGCTCCGGTCAGTGCCCCGCAACCCGTGTATGGAGGCATTGCCTAGCGTCTGGCCACGCTCGCTCAGGGGTGTGGGCCGCTCAGGGCCATGAAGTCCCTGCAGGCTAATTCGGACAACGCTCATGAGACCGCTGCTGAACGCTACGCCAGGCAAGCATCCGGTGGCGCGATCGCCCACGTTGCGAGTGCGGATGCAAGTCCATTGAGTTAGCAGATTCAGCATGGCACCAGTCTCCATAAAGCGCATTCTCAAACAGGAATGCTGGGCACGGTTGCGTTGATGCGTCAATACTACACTCGTAATACAGAAGTGTCTAGAGCCTGTTTGTGAATGTTTAAGCGGGCCTGCCGCCTTGGCTCTGCGCTGTGTTCACGTCCACACAATAGCCGGGTTGCGGTCAGGGTTGAGAGAGATGCTAACCTTCTCAGTTCAGGGGGGCGACCATTGACGGGCAACGGCCCCTCAACCTCGCCGCTGCAGTCGGCCAGTCCCTCGATAAGATGGTGACAGAGCATTTACGCTAGTCAATGCCGACTGTCACCTTGAGCTAACTATCCCTGCGATCGCCCATGACCTTTGCCGCTGAGTCTGCTGCTACACCTGCCGTTTGGATCTACGACACTACGCTGCGCGACGGGGCGCAGCGCGAAGGGTTGTCTCTGTCGATTGAAGACAAACTGCGCATTGCGCACAAGCTTGATGATTTAGGCATTCCCTTTATTGAGGGGGGCTGGCCGGGGGCCAATCCCAAAGACGTGCAGTTTTTTTGGCAGCTTAAAGAAGAACCCCTGCGGCAGGCCGAGGTGGTGGCCTTTTGTTCGACCCGACGCCCTGGCAAGCAAGCGGCTACTGACCCCATGCTGCAGGCGATTCTGGCGGCGGGTACCCGGTGGGTTACCCTCTTTGGCAAATCGTGGGATCTGCATGTCGCCGACAGTTTGCAGACCACCCTTGATGAAAATCTGGCCATGATTGGCGACACGATCGCGTTTTTGCGCGAGCAGGGGCGGCGAGTGATCTACGATGCAGAGCACTGGTTTGACGGCTACAAGGCTAATCCTGACTATGCGCTGCAGACGCTGGCTAGCGCCCTTGACGCCGGGGCCGAATGGCTAGTGCTGTGCGACACCAATGGCGGCACGCTGCCCCGCGAAGTTGGCCAAATTGTGCAAGCGGTGCGGCAATGGCTCGATCGCCAACCCCATCCGATGCTCCATCAGCCGCGCCTGGGCATTCACACCCATAACGACGCGGATATGGCCACCGCCAATGCCCTGGCCGCAGTCCTTGAAGGGGCAGAGATGGTGCAGGGCACGATGAATGGCTATGGCGAGCGCTGTGGTAATGCCAATCTGTGTGCGGTGATTCCCAACCTGCAGCTCAAGCTGAATCGCCCCTGCCTTGCGCCCGCGCAGCTGCAGTCTTTAACCGAGACCAGTCGGTTGGTCAGTGAACTGGTTAATCTCGCTCCCGACGAACATGCCCCGTTTGTGGGGCTGTCGGCCTTTGCCCACAAGGGCGGCATCCACGTCAGCGCTGTGGAAAAAAATCCGAAAACCTACGAGCACATCGTCCCCGCCGCGATTGGGAACTGCCGCCGCATTGTCGTGTCAGATCAATCGGGACTCAGCAACATTTTGGCTAAGGCCCGCAGCTTTGGCATCGAACTGCACAAGCAGGATGTCGCCTCTCGCCAACTACTCAATCGACTCAAAGAACTAGAAAGTGAAGGCTATCAGTTTGAAGCCGCCGAAGCGAGTTTTGAGCTGTTGATGCGAGAAGTGCTGGGTCAGCGCCCCCGCTTTTTCGCCCTGCGCGGATTTCAGGTGCATTGCGACAATCTGCCCTCAGAAGCCGATTGGAAAACGCGATCGCTAGCGACCGTCAAACTCCGGATCAACGAACAGGAAATTCTGGAAGCGGCGGAAGGCAGTGGTCCCGTTGCTGCCCTCGACAAGGCGCTGCGCAAGGCGCTGGCTAACTTTTATCCAGCGATCGCTGAGTTTCAGCTGAGCGACTACAAGGTGCGCATTTTAGACGGTCGCGCGGGCACCGATGCCAAGACGCGCGTGCTGATCGAATCGAGCAACGGTCAGCAGCGATGGACGACGCTGGGGGTCTCTGACAACATCATCGAAGCGTCTTATCAAGCTGTCGCCGAAGGATTGGAATATGGCCTGATGCTGCAGAAAGAACCCTTGACCAGCTGCACCATCGGGGTGAGCTAAACCAGCAGTTCAAGTCATGCGATATGCGGCAAATCGCGCGATGATCGGCTGTAGTCCCATCCAGCTTGCTGCTTCGACCGCCGTTGAGACGTTGGAGTAACGACTACCCGTCGATTTCCACGGCTTTGACATCCACCGTATTCTTGACGGATTCATCTTCTTCCCGCGCGTTGGCTGCGGCCTGACCGTTGAGCCCCTGCTGAGTGAGCCACTGGCCCGCTGCCGATACCATCAGCACGATCAGGGCCACGTCATCAATCTGCCCCAACAGCGGAATCAAATCCGGGGACAGATCGATGGGACTGATGAGGTATAGCAGCGATGCCAAGATTACCCAAAGGCTGTATTTGGGATTGGTCAATAGACGGCGATAACCTTGAAATAACAAGCGCATAAGGGGTCACAGAGAAATCAGAGTAAACGGCGGGCGGATCGCCTTCCCGTGGGCTCATCGCGCGTTCGAGCCGGGTTTGGTTGGTTCGGTGTCGCGGCCAGACCTCCCGGTGAGTCCTTAAGCGTTCCCTTGGCCTAGCTGCCTGCCCGTTTGACTTACCGTAACAAAAACCCGCGTCTTCACCCGCAACTGGAACCGGCTGGAACCTGCTCATAACTCGATGAGTTATTCCGCTGTATCGGCCACTGCCCACCAGGCCAAGGCATAATCTTGGGCTAAATCGTCTTCGATTTGTTGGCGATACACTACCCGCAGCTTGTACCGTCCTGTCGTCGGCACTTGGGTGAAAATATGCTCCAGGCTATCGACCTCACTGATCGAAGACCAGACGCTGTTGGCGATATCGTCGTCCTCCGCCCGCATCAAATACAGGTCTAAGTTGTTGAGTCCGCGATCGCTAAAGGTCTCTTCCAAATCATAGAGCCCGTTATCATTGGCATCATCTAAAACAACCAGCCGCTCCCACGTCAGCGTGGCGGAGAGGTAGCTGCCCCCACGCAGTGGCTGGTCAAAGACGTAATCACGCTGCAAAACGGCTGTCTCAGTTCTCGGCAGATTTGGCGGCAACGGCGACTCGGCGGTGCCAAAGCTCCAGCCGATGACGGGCACGGGGTCAGCAACCGACCACTGCCCTCCCTGCAGCTGCTGCAAGGCCCGAGTGGCATTCAAATGACCGGTTCCCAGGTCAGCATGCAGGGGCAGCGTCGGGTTGCGATAGGCATCGGAGTCCAGCCAGGTCAGATTGCTTTCGTCATAGAGGGTGCGTGACATGCCTAACAGCAGGCCGTTACCCGAATCGGCGAGTTTGTCCGCCGAGTTGAGCAAAACTGCCTTCATCACCATGGGCTCGCGCGCATCCAAGCTCCAATTCTCATCGGCTGAGCGAATCTGGCGATCGGCCCATTCCTGCAATAGAGCAACCACGGCGGTGACATGGGGCGCGGCAAAACTCGTGCCACTGACCACCCGCGACTCGCCATTAGGGTTAATCACGTCGATTTGGCTGCCGGGGGCCACCAGATTAATCGACCGGCGATCGCCGACATTGCTCTCCGGGCCGGGCGATCGCTGGGGGCGAAAGTCTGGCTCGCTGCTGAGGTTGGCAAAATCCACCTTGGTGAAGCGGCCATCCACCTCGCGCGAGTAGGCCACGTTGATGCCGTTGAAGTTGTCAGTCGGAATGGGAATGCCGCCGCCGCCCTGATTGCCCGCAACCACATAGAGCGTGTCATGCACCCGTTGCGACCAGTCAATACAGAGCGTCAACAGGGCATTGCCATCTAGCATCGCGTCGGGTCGTGGGTCGCGGGCTAATGATTCACCAAAGCTGAAATTAATTGCTCGCACATCGCCACCGTTACTTAAAGCCACCTGTTGCGAGGCAAAGCACTCTTCTGGTTGCCCACTCCGGCCCCGAATCGGCCCAATCGCGGCGGCATACAAGACGGCGTCCGGGGCCACCCCGGTCAGCGTTTTATCTTGGCTAATCATGACGCTGGCGACATTGGCGGCGTGACCATCCACATACTGATTGGGACTCGGCTGCTGATCGAGGTAAAAGACGCGGCCTACCTTCACCGGCAAATCGGCATCCGCCACCTTGTCGAGACCAAACTGGCTGGGGCGGCCAATCTCCACCTGACCGATCGCGATTTTACGCCCCGTCAACAAATACGGCTCTCGGTGCAATCGCCGAGCGTCAATGCCCTCTTCACCGACAGAGTTGGATAGCGCCAAGGCTGGTACTCCAACGCCTAAGGCCCCTAAAGCAACAAAACAGGGAACTCGCCAGGCGCGTAAAAGAGCGGCCAGTTTTGATGAATACATGCAGACTTCAAACTCCCAAGCATTTATTAGGGCTGGCTGAGTAAATATTGACTTCTAGAGGGGGAACTCGGCGCGATCTTTAGCCAGCCGAATCAGAGAAACCGTCGGCGATCTGTCATCGCTTCATAACAGCAATCCGTAGCCCTAGCAGTCCTCATGACCTGACTACTTGCCACCACCGTCCGCCTTTTGCGGTCAGCATGAACTGCTTTCATTAAAGCGTAAACAGTTGATAAATGAACTCAAAATCAAGACGATAAGATCTGTTAAAAAGTTGAAGATTTTGTTACGATAAATACTAAAGCATTTAGGAGAAACCTCCAGCTATGGTTCATACCCAGTCCCAGAAATCAGTTGTTGTTGCACCATCAATTTTGTCGGCTGACTTTAGTCGGCTGGGTGATGAGGTTCGCGCCATTGATGAAGCCGGAGCCGATTGGATTCATGTTGACGTCATGGAAGGTCGTTACGTCCCGAATATCACCATTGGCCCGCTGATCGTCGAGGCGCTACGCCCGGAGACGCAAAAGCCCTTAGACGTTCACCTGATGATTGTGGAACCCGAGAAGTACGTTGAGGACTTTGCCAAAGCGGGTGCTGACATTATCTCCGTCCATGCTGAGCACAATGCGTCTCCCCACCTGCACCGGACCTTGGGCCAAATTCGTGAGCTGGGTAAGCAAGCGGGTGTGGTGCTCAACCCTGGTACACCGCTGGAACTGATCGAATACGTTCTAGAGCTGTGTGATTTGATCATGATCATGAGCGTCAACCCCGGCTTTGGCGGTCAGAAGTTTATCCCTGGCGTGGTGCCCAAAATTCAAAAGCTACGTCAGATGTGCGATGAGCGCGGTTTAGATCCGTGGATTGAAGTCGATGGTGGCCTCAAGCCCAACAATGCTTGGCAGGTTATCGATGCCGGAGCGAATGCGATTGTGGCAGGCTCCGCTGTTATCAAAGCGCCTGACTACGGCCAGGCAATTGAAGGCATTCGCATCAGCAAAGGCTCGGCGACGCCTGAGCTAGCCGTTGTCTAAGTGAGCTGCGTAAATCTGAATTCTTAGTTAAAACCGGGGATGCGATCGCGTCCCCGGTTTTGCTTTGGGGCAATCTAAGCAGACCACTTTGAAGTCCGAATATTCAGAGTGTCACGTTGCCCTCATGCCTCGGCACAACCCGGTGATCCGTATATCCTCAGCCCTGACTTTGCTTACTTTACAATCTCGCAGCAGAAAATCACGGCTAACACCGATGCAGCCACAAAGATAAACCCATTACGGTGAAATAGACGCGATATTGACGCCCGCAATTGCCTGGATCGCTTAAGCCGTCCGCATTAGCGTAGCCTTGAGTGCTGCGCCTAGGGCCGAGCCGAGCGCCGCTCGAAACAATCAGCGCGATCGCCCTTTTTATCAAAATCCCTCTTCTCAGTACGGTAAATCAGGAGTGCCCTTGATTATGATCAACCTCGAAGCAACCATTGATAAAATCTTTACGACCCGTCGCATCACCCGTGATGATCAGCAGCGCTTGATGTGCTCGTTTTTAGAGGGCGGACTATCGCCAACGGACAAAGATCTGTTGGATCGCGTTTATGAAGCCCTGCATCAGGGTCGGCTCCGTGTGGTGGACTAGGCGCTGAAACCTGGGTAGCCAATTGGAGAAATCCGAGCTTAATGAGCGCCATTCGCCCTTTCTATTACCCTCCGTCCGGCAGCCGCAGCCTCAATAGTTCGTCACATCATATTTTTGGGCTGCTTTGTGCGTAACCAGTTATCTGTGAAATTCAAGGCTTGGCGATCGCACTCAAAGGCAGCTTCGCGTCGTTGAGGCCCTGTTTTGGGCTCATTATCGGGCCTATACCATCGCCGCATGTCTCACCGTATCGGTTAATTAATGTCAATTCGCTGAATTTGGACTACACATCAACAAGTGTGTAGCCCCCTTCAACAAGCGGGCAGCGACAGCGCGGGAGCTCCGACCTGCAGTGCTACTTTGCAGATCTGGTGTAGGACTCTTTGCTGATGCTCATTTTGTAGAGCGGATTCTATTGCGGAAGAGATTTTGCTGCGCATTTAATGCGCAGCAAAATCTCTATCAAATATTTCTAAGTAGGAAGTTCCAATTAAACGTAAGACACTGTAGGTTGAGGTTGAGGGACGAAACCCAACGCCCGCATGGGTTACGCTATCGCTAACCCATCCTACATTTGAATTAGCCCAGCTACTTAGAAGGGAGGGCTCA
>CALCPB010000370.1 GCA_937897665.1 uncultured Halomicronema sp.
GGCGGACCTCAGCGAAAGTTTCCCGCCGGGATCGACCTCAGCCGTGGTGTATGACACGACGGAGTTCATTCAGGTCTCGATTCAGGAGGTGTTCATCACTCTGTTGCAAGCCATTGGCTTGGTGATTTTGGTGATTTTCATCTTTCTGCAAGATTGGCGCACGACGATCATTCCGGCGGTGGCGATTCCCGTCTCGCTGATTGGGGCGCTTGGCTTTGCCTATATCTTTGGCTTCTCGTTGAACAGCTTGACGCTGTTTGGCTTGATTCTCGCTACGGGCTTGGTAGTGGATGACGCGATCGTGGTCGTAGAAGCGATTACGACCAAAATTAACGACGAGGGTTTGACGCCCAAGCAAGCTTCTATTGACGTGATGGATGAAATTGGAGGAGCGATCGTCTCCACCTCGCTGGTACTGATGGCCGTGTTTATTCCCGTGGCGTTTTTTCCCGGTACCACGGGGCAGCTATACAAGCAATTCGCATTGATCATTGCATTTTCAGTAGCGGTATCCACCTTTAACGCGTTAAGTTTCAGTCCGGCGATGTCCGCAATTTTGTTGCGATCGCAATCTGAGACAGCCGCCGATCAAGCCTCTGGCGGCGGGCCATTGCGCTGGCTGTTCGCTCAATTCAACCAAGGACTGGCGTGGGTTGCAGCCAAGTATAAAGCATCCGTTGCGGCCCTAATTCGTCTGCGGTACGTCGTCATGACGGTCTTTGTGGCCGGTCTGTTTGCCACGTTTTACATGTTTACGGCGGTGCCTGGTGGCTTCGTGCCCTCGGAAGATCAGGGGGTGATCATCGGTATTGTGCAAGCACCCGATGGGGTCTCCGTGAGCTACACCGACAACGTCCTAGAATCAGTTGTCGAGACCCTGAAAGCAACCCCAGAAATTGAATCCTACTTTGTGGCCAGTGGCTCAGGTCTAGAAGGAGCGGGCCCAAACCAGGGCCTATTTTTCGCGAAGCTCACGCCTTGGGATGATCGCACCGGGCCGGGCCAGACGGTCACCGGAGTGCTGCAACGCTTAAATGGGCAGTTTTTCCAAAATCAGGATGCCCGCGTAGTCGCCTTTAACCCGCCGCCGATTCCGGGCTTTAGCGCCACCGGAGAATCAGAACTGCAGCTGCAAGATCGAACTGGTGGGAGCTATACCATTGATGACTTCTTGGCTGGAGCCAATGAAATTTTGGCAGTCGCCAACCAAAAGCCCGAAATCGGTACCGCCTACACTCAGTTCACAGCGGGAACGCCCCAGTTAGAAATCGACATTGATCGCAATCAACTAGAGGCCCTCAACATTGATTTCCAGCAGGCGTTACAAACCATTGGGGCCTCGGTGGGGTCGCAATATGTCAACGACTTTGTATTAGGCACCCGCAGCTACAAAGTCTACGTGCAGGCCGAGGGAGACTATCGTGATGCCCCCGATGATTTGGAATCCCTGTATGTGCGATCGCGATTGGGCCAAATGGTGCCAATGAGCAAGCTGGCAACAGTCACGCCGACCATTGGCCCACAGATCATCACTCACTACAACGGCTATCGCTCCATCAAATTTCAAATGAGCGAAGCAGCTGGCTACTCCAGCAGTCAGGCCCTAGCGGCGATGGATGAGGCCTTGGACGAAACGCCCCAGCAGGGCTTGGCGGCCGACTGGATTGGCCTGGCCAAAGAACAATTGGCGGCAGGCAGTTTGGGCGCACTGGTGTTCCTCTTTGGCATCATCATGGTGTTCCTCACCTTGGCGGCCCAATACGAGAGCTATATTGACCCCATCATCATTCTGCTAACGGTGCCCCTGGCCATGCTCGGCGCGTTGTCCTTCATTGCCGCTCGTGGTCTGAACAACGACGTGTATGTGCAAGTAGCCCTGGTGATGCTAATTGGCTTAGCGAGTAAAAACGCCATTCTGATTGTGGAATTTGCCAATCAGTCACGGGAAATAGGCCTCACCATCGTTCAGTCAGCGCAAAGAGCGGCAGAAGAGCGGTTCCGCCCAATTTTGATGACGGCCATTTCATCCCTGGTAGGTTTCTTTCCCCTAGTGATTGCCACCGGGGCAGGCTCAGCTTCGCGCTGGGCGATTGGGACGGCCCTCTTTGGTGGCCTGTTGGTAGCCACGGTACTCAGCTTTCTGGTGGTGCCGGTGCTGTATGTGGTGATCAAAAGCCTGGAAGCGCAGTTCCTCGGCGTCCAAAAGCCCCAGAGTAATTCTGATAACGGCAGCTCTGGTAACGGCTTGGTCACGCATCCCGATGGCACCTTAACCTTGCCCTCTCCCAACGACACGGGCACTCACACCGAAACTGAGAGTCCAGCACCCACCCAATTTCAGGAAGGTGACAACCCCGCTTAGGAGGTGACGGATGAACTGGCGCAGAATATTTTATACCGGCCTGATGAATACCATCATTGGCGTCGGCCTGGGGTTAGTGATGGCAAACATTGCCGCGTCGCCTTACACCAGTCGCAGCTATCAAAATCTCGATCGCCTTTATATGATCATCGGCGGCGGCGGTGGCTTTGCCCTCGGCTGGAGCTGGGAAGGCTTGCGGCAGCTAAAAGAAAAGCGCGATCGCGAAGAGCGCGAACTTTCACAATCAGCTCAGTCAGAAGACTAATATTGGCCAGTGGCGGTCGCCCATCCGGCAGCGAAATCACAGTGAAATTTCACAAATAACGATATTTTCCATCTATTCTCTGGGGAGTTAGTCCATATTGATTACATGCCTTTCCTCCCTTAGAGCACTCTCTAACAGCTAGCTTGGAGTTGCTTGACTGAGCCCACAGCCCAGATTTTCAACCTCCACCCATGACGTAGGAGAATTCCCAATGAAAATTGAACGCTCTCGCCAACATGAATTGACGCCGGAAGAACAAGCCCATTTAGCAAAGCTGCGAGAATTGGTGCAGGCAGCTTTGGCAGATGGCAAATTATCCGCAGAGGAAATCCAAAAGATTCGAGCCTTGATTCATGCTGATCATCAGGTGACGGTCGAAGAACTCGAAACGATTCGCACCACGGCTCAAGAGCTTTTGGGAGAGGCGTTTGTAGAGTACGACTGGGGATAAATCTAACGTCTCAATGCCATTCAAACCCGGTCGTCACTCCATTGCTTCTAGGCTATTGGCTTTCCAACAGTCAGAGACCAAGTTTTTTTATATCTTGGCGGCCCTGTTTCTGTTGATCATTGGCAACCCCATCTTGCCAAATCAAGGCTTAGGCGCTTACACGGTTAAGCTGCTACTCAACTTTGTCATTTTGTCGGGCATTGTCGCGGCCAATCATGAACAGCAGATCATTCGTCAGATGATGGCGTTAGGTTTGCTCACGCTGTTACTCGACTGGTTATCTCTACTCGGCCCCCAGTGGCCCGCATTGGCGATCATTGCTTTTGCGTTGTATTGCCTGTTTGTCGCCCTCATCACGATCTCAATCATTATTCAAATTGCCCAGAGCCAGCAGGTAACTGGGAATGTTCTGTGTGGGGCGATCGCGGGCTATTTATTGATTGGCCTGACCGGCACCTTTCTCGCCCTCTTGCTAGAGCTGGCTCACCCCGGTGCCTTTGTTGCCGGGGGTGGGGCGATCGACAGAACCGATCTATTCAACGCGTTGATGTATTACAGCTTAGTGACGCTATCCACCATTGGCTATGGTGACATTACGCCCGCCGTACCAGCGGCGCGTTCTCTATCGCTGCTTTTAGGGCTGTCAGGGCAGATTTATTTAACAGTGCTCATCGCTCTGCTAGTCGGCAAATACTTAAACGACACCCGTCTAAAGTAAGTCGTAGCGGGCCTCTGAGTCTCAGGTGAGGTGAGTTCGATACCATTATCGAGGCACCTCGGCCACACTGGTTTATTCGACGACAAATCCGGTTTCGACGTCGGTATCTTGGCCATCCTGATCGAGCTTCTCCATTAACAGATTGACAATCACCACCGTGATGTTGTCGCGCCCTCCGTGTTTCTTGGCGGAGTTGACCAACGCCTGCGTGGCGCTCTCCACCGCTCTGATAGATTTGAGATGAGCGGCAATAATGGTGTTGGGGAGTTCTTCCGTCAGGCCATCGCTGCAGAGGAGAAAGCGATCGCCCGGCTGCGCCTCGACCGCCTGCACGTCAATCCGGTGCATATCAGCTCGGCCCAGACATTGAGACAGCACGTGTCGCCAAGGATGATTGCGGCTCTGATCAGGAGTCAGCTCGCCCTCCTTAACGGCCCGGGCAATCCAGGTGTGGTCTTCCGTGATTTGCACAATCTTCGGGCCGCGCAGCCGATATAGGCGAGAGTCGCCGACATGCGCGCACCAAATCGCCTGATCTTGATGTTCACGAAACATCAAAACGACAGCGGTAGTCCCCAAGTCACCCCGCTCAGGATGCTGTCTCTGATCGGCCAAAATCGCTTTGTTAGCGAGATCGAGGCCACGATGCAAGATATCAGGGGTCGCCAGGGTTGAGTCCCAATGATCCAGCAAAAATGAGCGAATGGTCGCGGTCGCAATACTACTGGCTTCCTGACCACCGGCATGCCCGCCCATGCCGTCTGCAACGATAAAAAATCGCCCCTGCGGATCGACGTAATAGGCGTCTTGGTTGCTAGAACGCAACAGACCGGGGTCGGTCATTCCAGAAAAGATTAGCTTCATCGACCTGTCTTTCCCTCACTAAGGCAGCCGATCAGCTCGTCCCATTTGCAGCATCAAACGCAACAGGGCAATGCCAGCAATTCCCGAAACGATAAAGGCCGCGATCGCGAGCCACAAAAATCCATAAACCAGTAGGATAGTTGCCGAGAGCACAAAAGCTCCGACCAACAACGTATAGTTGGTGGCCATGTTGACGCTGCTGACCCGACGCAAGATACGGTCAGTCTCAATCGACCGCACCCGCACCCGCACATCACCGCGCTCTAGCTTGTCGAGCGTATCCTCTAGCCGCCGAGGCAGGCCAAATGCGGTTGAGCCGACCTGAGCGGCCTGTCGGCCCAACTCACCTAGCAGTGAATCGGTTGAATTCGACAAATCATTGTTACTCATAAGCTTTGTGGCAAACGGCTTGGCCGCTTCCATAAAGTTAAAATTAGGATCTAACCCTTTGCCTACACCCTCTAGCGTCGAAAACGCCCGCATCACAAACGTAAACGTGGCGGGGAATCGAAACGGCTGGCCGTAAGCAATCTCGTATAAATCATCACTGATCTCACTGACAGATTGCTCTTCAAAAGGCTTATCCATCAGGTTGTCCAAAATATATTGGACAGACCGACGCACTGGCCCCATGTCATCCGACGCCGCTAAAGCCCCTAAATCGACTAAAGAGGAAACGACCAATTCGGCATCCCGTTGGGCGATTCCTATGAACGTTATCATAAGACGCTCACGGGTCATAGGCTGAATTTGTCCCATCATGCCGAAATCGTAAAAGATCAGGGCACCTTCAGGACTCACCGCGATGTTGCCGGGATGCGGGTCAGCGTGAAAAAAGCCGTCATCCAACAGCTGGTGTAAATAGGCCTTAGCACCCAAGTGAGCCAGATTAGTGCGATCAAGGCCGGCCGCTTCCAGTGCTTCGTAGTGACTGATCTTGATACCGGGCATATATTCCAGCGTCAGCACACGAGGCGAGGCATAGCGCCAAAACACGCGCGGCACGCGGGTCCAATCATGCTTCCGAAAATTGCGGCGAAAGGTGTCGGCATTCCGCCCTTCGTTGAGATAGTCGATCTCTTCCCACAAAATGCGACAGCACTCTTCGTAGATGCCGAGCCAATCACGGCCACGGCCCCAATCGGGATGGTTTTGAAAATAGACGGCAATACCCCGCAGGATGGCCAAGTCAATTTTGAATAGTCGCTTCAGCCCCGGACGCTGCACCTTAACGACAACGTCTTCGCCAGAATGCAGCTGAGCCCGATGCACCTGACCAAGACTCGCCGCCGCTAAAGGAATCGGGTCAAAATTTTGGTAAAGCTCAGCAAGGGGCTTGCCAAAATCAGCGGTGATGATTTCCTCCGCCAACTCATAACTAAAGGCAGGTACTCGATCCTGCAGCTTGGAGAGTTCTTCAACATACTCTGCCGGAAACAAATCCGCCCGGGTTGAAAACAGCTGCCCCAACTTAATAAAGGTCGGCCCCAGGTCCAAAAAAGTCTCCCGAATCCAAATGGCCTGTCTACGTCGCCGGGTTGCCAACTTGTCTGGCGTCATCTCGCCAGCATAACTCCAGGACTTTTTATAGAGCCAGCGAGCTCCTAAAAATCGAAAGACAAATGACCAAATATCAGCGGAGCGCTTAACCCGAGAGTAGCGTTTGCGATTCCAGCGATAGGCTTTGCCATCGGCTTCTGAGGGCCGAGTCGCGGTCGGGCTCAGTGATTGGGGTGGGGGTGCGGTTACCGCTGGTGAGCCGACGGTCAAAGCGTGCTCGGTCACCTCCATTAGAGCATGCGCATTTACTTCGCCCCCTGATGCCAGCGTCGAAGCAGCCGGTTCAGTCGATACTGAGTGGCTACCCGACGCTTGCTCGGGTAGAGAAGATGAAGACGTGGCGGAATCGTAGGCGGCAGACACTCAAACTCCCGGACAAGCGATTAAAGAAAACAAAGACGGGTAGGTGCAAAAGACAGTTGAACCTAGCTAGTTCAAAGATGCCCGATACTGTTGCAGAGTTGCGCGAACTTGAGCAATTTCGGCGCGCAAGTTATCAATCGTCGCCTGCAAATCTTGAGGGCTAGCAGCAGCTCCGGGGGGCGTTGTGGTCGGGTCTTGAGCGACTGCCGACTCTTGCTGTTGGACGCGAGCCATCACCTCATCAGTGAAATTGCGCAAATTCTCTCGCTGCTCAGCGTCAAATCGGCCCAGATTGCTTAGCGTTTCGGTCATTGATTGCTCGACCTGCTCAGCGATCGCCGTGGCTAAGGCGCGACCCATGAAAAAGGCATGGACGACAGGGCTACTCATAATGTCACACTTTGTTACACCTCACGTCCAGATTATAACGTTGCTGGTCTAAAAGTCCGCTCTGTCTACAGCATCAAGTTTCTAAGCGCGTTGACGAAAGTGCTGAAGTTAGCTCTCTGAAGCGACTCCAGGGTCTGGCATGGGCTTGAATTCGGTTTCCGTCAAGGCTTGAGGGAGGGGTTCATTGCCCCCAGAAAGGCTGGTGGCATCGGGCGACACTGGCGACTTCTCTAACGGCGGTGGCGCAAAATCCTGCGGGATTTCGGGTGAGGGTAACCGTTCGTTGTCCACCGGTTCCTCTTCTAAGGGGGTGGGTGGGACTTCGTCGGGCTCGACATTACCGGGGAACGGCGCTTCATTCGGCAGCTCGGGCGCTGGCTCCGGGCCGACACCCGGCTCTGTCCACTCAGCGGCATTAGCGGGGGATTCCCACAGGGGTTCCTCAGGTAAGATTTCGGGCTCCTCGTACCACTCTTCGCGGGGGCGAGGGGTCGCGTGACTAGGCACAAAAGGCCCCTCAAAGTTGACATCGGGCGTGTCGCCTGGCCAGTCGACTTGGGCCGGAAACGACTGCTGTGGATCAAGCTGCAGTGCCCCCGGCAAACTCGGCGCATTGAGTCGCCAGGTTGTACCTAGGGGGACGCCTGCGATCGCCGCGATGAGCGCCGTGCCCGCTAGGGCCGGGTACGCCTTCGACTGAGTTCGCGGCCTTCCTGGAGGTTGAGGGTAAGGTCGGGGCAATGACCCCTGAGAACGGGGGATGGGGGCGATCGCACTGGCATCGGGCAATTGCTCAAGCCACTGCGGCAGCGTGAGAGCAGGGCTAGCCTGGGCCGCTTGTCGGCCTTGAATAATCGCCTCAGCAATGAGTGGACTGAGGGTGGGCAACTGTTGACGCAGCCGTCGAGCGACCACCACCGCGTCTTCAGTAGGGGGCAGTTCACCAGTCAAAAAGCTTTGCAGTAAATAGGCACAGGCCGGCACCGGGTGCCGGCAAGCAGCATCACTTGGGGTGCCTCCGGCATGATGCGGCAGACCGGTCAGCGTGATGACGCCGACTAAGTCTGATGTTGAGGGCGATAGCCAAACTCGATTGGGCGATAGGTCGAATCCCTCGAGGCGCTGCTGCTGCAGCCAGTCAACACCCTTAGCAATCTGGCGAATCGTCGCGAGCGCCTGCTTGGGGGACAGCGGTGCAGGGGTCTCACAAACCGATGACCAGGGCAGACCAATCGTCTGGTCAATAGCAAGGCAAAGAGATTGCTCATCCCCTTTGAACAAGGTAAATGGATGGGGCAAAGGGGACAGCGGCGACGGGGCAATGCCTTCTAAGCGGGCGATCAGCTCAGACAGATCGGCGCTGCTCTCTGGCGACGAAATAGGCAACATCTGCAGAAAGACTCGCTGACCGGTGACCACATGGGTACCCCAGTAAAGATCACCATTCGGAGCCGCTTCTAGCAGCGCATCGACGATGTAGTGACCATTTTGCAGCGCAGTCCCAGGAGCAAACGACATAGGCTTGGAAAGTGATAGCGGAATAATAAATGAGCTTTAGATTCTCTTAATCTACCCTGTTGTGTTTCTGATATCAGATTCGGGTGACATCCAGTAGTCGCCTAGAACACTAAGGTCATGTCGGCGACTGCGGTAAGGGATAGCGCTGCTGCAAAAAGGCGATCGCGCTTGGTCGATCAGTCACATCGCCATCCAGGGTAGCGGCCAATAATTCATTTAACAGGATGCGATACTGCGATCCGGGCGGATAGCCTAACCGCTGCAAATCATGACCATCTAGCGGCGCTTTCACCTGTGACCACTCCATTAAATAGCGCCAGAGGGGCCGACTCGTCGATTGCGAATGGCGTACACCCACTAAGACTAAGGTGACGAGATCGTAGCTTTGCAAAAGCTGCACGATTTGACTCGGGCGATCGCACGCCGCCAAGCCGGCCAAGATATCAGCTTCCGCTTGCCCTAGCTGAGCCAACCGGGTGATAGCGGCTTGAGGCAGTTGCAGGCCCTGCGCCACCGCCCCGCGATCGGCGGCAGGAATGGCCGCAATTAGTAACTCTAAACGCATCTGATAGGGGAGTAGCGATGCAAAAAGTTCCACCCGCGATAGCCAGCGGCTCAGGCGGCGCAGGTGACGCCACAGGCGATCAGTCATCGTCAGCTGAGAATGCAGGCAAACGAGCGCCCCTAAGCGATTGAGTAACGCCAGCGCCGGTTCCCACTAACCAGCTTCCAAGACGTACTTGAGTTCAGCCTTTAAACGCGTTTGCAGCGCCGGCAGGATAGCCATTTCCGCCTGCAGCCGCTGGTACACGCCGCTGTCGATCGCATGGCGAATAAAGCGTTCCGTTTGCGGATCAAGGTGAAAGTCGAGGCGAATGGCAAACCGTACAGCACGAAAAATACGCGTGGGGTCTTCGATAAAACTATTGGCATGCAGGACGCGAATCTGTCGCTGCTGTAAATCAACTAACCCCCCAAAGAAGTCGAGCAGCTGACCGCGATGGGGGGGCGTCAAACAAATGGCCAAGGCGTTAATGGTGAAATCACGACGATACAGATCTTGGCGGATCGAACTCGCTTCCACCTCGGGATTAGCTGCCGGGTAAGGATAAAACTCGGTGCGAGCGGTGGCAATATCGACTAACAGGCTGGAGGCGTGGCCCCCTGCCCCGGCGTGCCACACCAGCGCCGCCGTCTGAAATTTGCCATAAACCTGCAGCTCGACCTCAGGATGCCGCGCCTTAATCGCCTCTGCCAGCACAACACCGGCCCCCATCTCGAGGGTTTGGTAGGCACTGTCAACCACCAGATCAACGTCTTGTAGCTGCAGTGGGGTCGTCGGGGGCGTCAAAAACAAATCTCGCACCCCACCCCCAATCAAATAAAGCTGCCAGCCGTGATCGACCGCGACGGCAGCCATGACTCGCAGCATGGCCCACAAACTGGCATCAAGCCGCTGCTGTAGGGTTTGCCACAGCTCAGCCGCTGTAGGTGGCGTGGCCATGGCAGCAGAATTGAGGGCCAAGGCATGGTCAGTGCGGGCGGCCGCGATCGCAGTTTGCTGATCGTGGTGTAAACGGCGCAAAACATCGGTGCGGGTGACGATGCCAACGAGCTGACCAGAGGCCAGTACTGGCAGTCGACCAATATCGTAGGTCACCATCAGGGCTTCAATCTCCGGCAGTGATGTGGCCGGGGTAATCGTTCTGACCTGAGTGGTCATATAGCCCTTGACGGGGGCATGGCCAAAGCCATGGTGCAGCGCGAGGTCGATATCTCGACGCGAGATCATGCCCACGAGTTGCCCTTGCTCATCCACTACCGATAGCCCAGAATGGCCGTAGCGCAGTAAAAGGCGCTGGGCCGCCGTAATGAGTGTCGTGGGCAAAATCGTGCGCACCGGTGACGACATTAGCTCCTGAGCGCGAGGCACCGGGGGAATCTGTTGGCGCAGGGCCGCCAAAACGGTTTGAAACTTCGCTGCCGGATCGGTTGTTGAGAGTGTGACTGCCGCCGCCGTGGGATGGCCGCCACCGCCCAGTGGGGTCAACAGCTGAGGAAAATCGACCCCAGGTTGATCGCTGCGCGCCGCGGTGCGTCCTCGCGCTCGACCAATCAACATAAGTTTCTGAGCCGGTTCCTTCGCTGGAAAACAGGCTCCAAATAGCAGACTATCCACATCCATAAAGGTGATCAGCCGTTCGGCCAAGGCCGAGAGGCCAGGGACGTATTGGGTCGTCTCCAGCAACACCCACCCTAGAGTATGGCCGGGCTGCATCTCCTGCTGAAAGCTGGCCACAGCAGTTTCGATCAGGGTTTGCAGGGGAGGCGATAGCGTCGGCTCCACAAATTCAGCGATCGCACTTTGGCTGGCCCCCTGCTGCATCAACCAAGTCAAGGCCGCCGCATCTCTCGCGGTCGCTGAGGCAAAGGTCAACGACCCCGTATCGACATGAATTCCCAGCGCCATCACCGTCGCCTCGGCCCCCGTCAACTCAACGGACTGAGCCTGCAACCGTTCCACAATGAGAGTGGTAGCGGCACCCACAGGTTCAACCACCACCTGTGTCGCCGACAAAGCATCGGCACCAGAGAGATGGTGATCGTAAACCGTGATCGTCCCCCCCCGCGCTGACACAGCCGTCAGCCAAGGCGCAATGGGCCCGAGGCGATCAGCCGACTGCGTATCGACGACAGTCAGAATCTCAACAGTATCGATATTGACGGCTCGCCGCTCAATCAACTGATATTCGTCACGGTGCAGGGCCAAAAAGTTCTGTACCGTCGGGTGACAGCCGCCCGCCAGCACAATCCGCGTACCAGGGTGCAGCCGGGTGACACCCACTGCCGCGCCTAAGGTATCAAAGTCAGCCGTCGTATGGCACAGCACCAAATTCATGGGCAGGGTCTCTGAGTCCAATTCCGAGTCAACGCTCGGAGCGTTGGGCGGGGTAATCGCCCATGAATGGCGATCACCACAGTCCTTAATGACTAGCGTAGGCGCAAAACTTGGTACGTTGCTGACGGCAAAGGCTTCCGTCGCACCCACATTTCTGATAGCTTACTAATAACATTGTGGGAAACGAACAGCCGCTACGGTTTGGGCGTTCCTGCATCGCTGTGTTGAGAGAAGAGATTTTAGCAAAATGGTAATCATCTTCCAGCTAGCACTTCTTGCGCTGGTTCTTTTGTCTTTCGTCATGGTTGTGGGGGTACCGGTCGCCTATGCGTCACCCCAAAACTGGGAACAATCTAAGCGCCTGATCCTCCTGGGCTCTGTAGTCTGGGGTGTTTTGGTGGTCGTCGACGGTGGTCTTAATAACCTCGTGGTGTAGCCACTAAGGCGTTGAATTTTCATGGCAGTT
>CALCPB010000371.1 GCA_937897665.1 uncultured Halomicronema sp.
AAGGCCAAAATCCACACTTTAGAATTCCCAATCGCAAGTTACAGACAAAAATCAATCTCCAAATATCTAAATCCTTATTAATGACCCAAGTTCACATTTTAGAATCCTTAGTCGCAAGTTACAGGCAAAACATGGACTGGGTTCATGCTTATCTATGAGTCCTAACGCCTGGGTCAGGGCATTGTGATCTGAGAACACTGCTTAAACCATCTGACTCAAATACAGAGAAACGCAAACAGCTTCATAAGTAAACGCGATGTTTTCTACAAGGTTTACCAACTATCATTTATCCCAAACTGTCCCAAAGTTTCACCAGAAAATCTAAAATATTGGGGAAAATATACAAAATCAAGTATTTTTATTGTTGCGCAATTACACAAAAAAGATGTGTGATTTCTAAGAAATAGCAACACTTTTCATAGAAAGATCCTAAAGCTCAATAGTGGCCATTGACGAGAAACAATGCCCAACGCGTTTCCGTGTTAACAGCAGCTTTCCTCTCTATTGATACCCAACCGCAAGAGCTAGGCATCAATCAAAAGACAAGGCATTGAAAAAATTCAATAGCGGAATTTACTTTTCAATGTAGAGAAATACTGAGTACTTTCTTTTTAATGCAATTCCCAGAGTCAAGCCTCAATTACAAAAATCAGCTATTGACAAAAGTCAATATCAATATTTTTTCTTTGTCATAGAAAAATATTGATATTGACTTTTGTTGATGCATGATCGCAAGAAAAGCAACTCTCATCGTAAGAAAGTTAATCCGCTCCATCTCAAGGTTGACGACGCCAGGGTTGTCTTAGCCGTCGTGGGAAACCGTAGACTAACTAACAGCCGCCGCATCGAGTCCGCAATGAACAGACCCCAACTTTTTGGCCTAGGTATCGGTACCCTCAGTAGCCTCATGATCACGCCCGCCGCGATCGCTGACGGCCCGCTGTTTTTGGCCTATCCCCCTCTAGAACATCAGACCAGCAGCGATCGCATCTTTTTGATCGGCACCGGTGACCCCAATCAGCCCGTCTTGGTCAATGGTGCACCGATTGCCTACCGCAGCCCAGCCGGGCACTTTGCGCCGACGCTGCCCCTGGCCCTGGGTGAAAATACCTTGACGCTGACTCAAGGAGACGACAGCATCACCGTCAGCGTGACCCGCGTGCCGGGCGTGCCTGTCGTCTCGCCAGAACTCGGCTACGTGGTGGAATCTTTGACTCCTCAAGTCACCATGACGCGGCAGGCCGGGGAGTTAGTGTGCTTTAGTGCGATCGCCCTACCAGACGCAGGCATTGCTGTGACCTGGGGCGGCGACACCATCGATCTAGCCCCCGTGGGTGAGGCGGTAACCCTGCCCCCCAACTCAGCCGTGCTCACCTCTGACAATCAGCCCATTGACTTGACCGCCACCGCCTACGCAGGCTGCACGGTGATGCCCGCTACTGGCCCTGGCGGCCCCCCCACCTACACATTGGCCATCAATGGCGACGTGATCACCCAAACTCTGCCCGTCACTCTCTCGCGTCAGCCTCTGCTCCCCTTTAGCGTTGCCACCGTGACAGCCGCGTCAGGTGTGGCTCGCACCGGCCCCAGTACCAGCTACTCTCGCATTACGCCGCTGCCCCAAGGCACCCGCGCCACCGTCACCGGCACCGAAGGTGACTGGCTCCGCCTCGATTACGGCGGCTGGATTCGCGCCACCGAAACCAGCGTTGACATCGCCACCGCACCACCAAAATCCATCATTCGCAGCGTCACCTCCGAGCAAATTCCGGGGTGGACGGAGGTTCGCTTTCCGCTGCAGACACCTGTGCCCATCAGCATCGACCAAACTGCTGACACCCTGACCCTGACCCTGCACAACACCAACCCGCAAACCGACACAATCTACTTTGATGCCGACCCGGTGGTAGAGCGCCTCGACTGGCAGCCCGTCTTGCCCGATCGCGCCCAATATCGCTTTCAGTTTCGGGGGCAGCAGTGGGGCTACAAAACCCGCTACGAAGGCACTACGCTGGTGCTGTCGCTCAAACATGCCCCAGAACTGGCCGAGAATTCTCTCACGGGCAGCACGATTTTGCTCGACCCCGGTCACGGTAGCGTCAACGACCTCGGTGCCCGCGGCCCCACCGGCTATCCCGAAAAGGATGTCAATCTGGTGGTCTCGAACCTGCTGCGCGACGAGCTAGAAGCGCGCGGGGCCACCGTTATCATGACGCGCGAGGGGGATGATGATCTGTTTCCCCGTGATCGCGTTGACATCATCAACCAAGTGGAGCCGACTCTGGCCCTTAGCGTTCACTACAATGCGCTACCCGATGCCGGTGATGCCCTCAACACCGCTGGCGTCGGCATGTTTTGGTACAACGCCCAGGCCCACGACCTCTCGGAGTTTCTGCACGACTATCTCGTTCGCGAACTTGATCGCCCATCCTACGGCGTGTATTGGAACAATCTCGCCCTCACCCGCCCCACCGTCGCCCCCTCAGTGCTGCTGGAGCTGGGCTTCATGATCAACCCCGATGAATTTGAGTGGATCATCGATCCCGATGCTCAGGCCGGGCTCGCTGCCGGGCTCGCTGATGCGATCGCCCTCTGGCTGCAGCAAGCTGCCAACGAATGACAACGAATTGGTAAAAGTTGCAATTTGCGGAAAAATAGCCTTCCAGATCATCAAGGTTAGGCAAGGCTAAGCCCTCTAGCACCTCAGTGGCCTAACGCTCTGACTCACGGGTGAGATTTTCTGGATGACTGCCTAAACAATTGCGTCTTTTGATCTGCCAGCAGCGCTCAATCAACCAGCGTGGATCTTCTTCTAACGGCGATCGCACACACAGGTTGGGATGGTTGTTGACAAACTCTTGGTAGCAGGTTTGCCAGCACTGCTCTAAAAAGGCATTGTTCAAACAGCGCTGGGCATGACGATGACAACAATGCTGCCAATACTGCCAGGGGTTTAAGACCGCCGGGCGATCGCGATCCCAAAGAGGCTGATTGAGATAAGACCAGAGGGGAAAACGCATGATGACACCATCTGTATAGCGCTAATGCACGGATTGGCAGAATGCGGATGCATTTGTCAGTCAAGCCGATTTCAGTGTGGCAGACAACTATCCATTTAAAGGAAAACTTCAGCTATTCTGCATCTTTGCAAAACTCTAACAAGGCTTGACAGCTATTGACGTAACTCACAATGCCTGCCACCAAATCGTCGCTGAGCCAGACGCTTTTTGGCAAGGCAGTTTTGGTCACAAAGCTTTTCAGCTTTAGGTAATCGGCATATTCGTGCTCGACATGCTCTTTATAGCCTTGAGGCATCGATTTCAGCTTTTCATCCTCACTGAGCGCTAATCCGGAGGCATCAAGCGCCGCGAGAACCTGAGCAAATTGCTGGGGCTCCTCAAGGATGCGATCGCGGATAGGGCCGAGTTCAGCCGCCTTGAGCTGATAAAATCCGCACGCCATCATACCGCCCGTCGCATCGAGATGAAGATAAAAGACACCCTCCTTTTCTGACTTTGTGCCCGACGGCGTCAGCACGCCGCTCACGTGAGTGCTGTAGGGAGATTTATCTTGAGAACATCGGATATCGCGATGCTGGCGAAACATGGTGTTAGCCCCCCCAGACAGCGGTGTCTCAGTGTCTGCTAGCTGCTCGGACGCTAGTTCCAGCACGCGGGCAAACGGATGGCGCAGAGAGTGCTCAAAGTCTTTTTTATGGTCTGCATACCAGGCTTTGTCATTGTTCTCGGCCAAACCTGCCAACAGTTCAAAAGACTTGGGGGTGAAGGTGTATGCGCTCATGGTGTCTCCTCAAATTCCATCTCTATAGGGCTCAATCAAACTTTTCTGCCGTTGGCTCTAGCGGGCGGCAAGATCGCCAATCAGCTCAAAGGGGTAGGGTGTCTGCCGTCGGTCACGCTCACCCACTCCCCACGCTGGGGGCAGACGATAACGTTTCCGGTTCTACCGGTGCCGGAGCCCGATCTGAGTCATGTCCTTGAGGGGCACGGCGACGCAACATCAGATAAGCCGCCGGAGTGAAATAAAGTGCTAAGAAAGGAGAACCGCCAATGCCACCCGCGATCGCGATCGCCAACGGCTGCCAAAACGGGTCGCCGCCTGTCAACAGCGGCACAAAGCCCACGATAGTGGTGATGGTTGTGGTCAACACATGGCGCGTAGCTCTGATCACCACATCTTGAACCGCCTTGCGATTGCCCTGCCGCGCCAACGGATTTTCATTAATAGCGGACAGCACAATAATGCTGCCGTTGATGGCAATGCCGATCAGGCCCATGGTGCCAACGATGGCCATAAAGCCCAGTACTGAACCAAAGAACCAGAGCGAAAACAGCGCCATCCCGACAGAACCGATGCCTACCGCCGCGACAATGCCCGCTGAGCGAAAGCTGCGGAGCGAAAGCACCAGCGCCGTCCCCATGACGAGAAACAGCAGCCCCACGTAGGCCAGCAAATCGCCAGTGGCATCACCGCTTTCGGCCTGCTCGCCGCCGATTTCAGTGGTATAGCCCGGTGGCAGCTCAAATCCCTGCGCTGCCATGGCCGCTTGAAAGTCCCCTAACACTTGCGAGGGCAGTACTCCAGCCGTGATAAACGCCTGCACCGTATTCACGCGCTGCTCATTGCGACGAGTAATCTGCGAGAGCTGAGGCACGAGCTCAAACTCACCGATCGCCGAGAGCGATCGAAACTCATCGGCCTGCGGCTGACCCGCTTGCCCCGGCTGCAGGATAAGAGATGCCACCTGCGATAAATCACCACGATTGTCATTAGAAATTTGGACCCGCACCGGCAGGTTCTCAGTGGATTCTAAAATGGAGCCGCCGATCGCCCCTTCTAAACTGGCTTCTAGCTGTTGAGCCACCTCGGCGTTAGACAGCCCAGCCAACTGCGCCTGTTCTTCATCGACTTGCAGCGCCAGTTTCGGCACGGTCGCCGTCAGGTCATCACGAACGTGGGTCACATCGGGAATCGTGGTCAAAATTTCGCGGATTTCGGCTCCTAGCTCTCGCAGCACCTCAATATTCGGGCCATAGATTCTTAACTCCACCGGTGCCTCAAACGGCGGCCCTTGCTCTAACTGGCGCACTAGCACTCGCGCCTCAGGCAGCGCCATATCCATCTCCGCCTGCAGGGTTTGAATCAGCGTATTGATCCCCTCCCCAGACGTGAGCTGCACCATCGCCTGGGCATAGTAGGGCGAGTTTTCGCGACTGCTAGGAATGTTGTAGTAAAACGTGGGAGCACTTTCTCCCACAAACCAGTGCACCTGCTCCACCTGGTCATGCGCTAGCAGCAGATCACGGGCCTGCATCACGGCCGCTTGGGAATGGGCGATCGCTGTTTGGTTGGCGAACTCTACCTCAATCTGAAACTGGTCGCGCTGCAGCGACGGAAAGAACTGATTTTCTAAGCTGCTCACCTGAATGAAGCCCACCACCGGCAGCACCATTGTCAGCACGACGCCAAAGACCGGCTTGGCCGTAATTCGCTGCAGCGTCCAGCGATAGAGGCCACCCAGCCGCCGCGAAGACACGCCATCATTCCACCAGGCACCGTCTTTCATCAGCACGCGAAAGCCATACTCAAAAACGTTCTGCGGCCGCCGCTGTCTGACTTCCTGAATGTCCGCCTCGCTGTGACCGAGGAAACGCCCCGTCAGCGCGGCAATCACCGTCAACGACAGCAGCAGCGAAGAGACCAACGACAAAATCACCGTCAGCGCAATAGAGCCGACAAATTCCCCCGCGCCCCCCGGCAACAGCGCAATCGGCAAAAACGTCAGCACCGTTGTCAGCGTGGAGGCAAACAGCGGCGCTTGCAAATACTTCACCGTATCGACCACAGCCTGCTCAGGTGGCACGCCATGCTTCAGCTCCGCCTGAATTTCATCAACCGCTACTACCGCGTTATCGATTAACAGACCCAGGGCAATAATCAGCCCCGTCACCGACATCTGGTGAATAGGAATGCCGATTAGGCTCATCAGCCCCATCACAGCGCAAACCGTCAGCGGCAACGCCGTGCCCACCACGAGCGACGAGCGCCAGCCCATGCCAAAAAACGTCACGACCACCACCAGCAATGCCGCAAACAATAAGTTAGAGATCAGCTTGTTGAAGCGAGTGCTGACATACTCGCTCTGGTCAAAGATCACCTCTAGCGCTATGCCACCAGGGAGCTGGCGGCGAAAGTCTTCCACCTGCTGCCAGGCCCCCTTGGCCCACCGATCAACGCGCTCTCCCGAAGACATCAGAATCCCCAGGGCGATCGCTGGTTTACCATTCACAATCGCCAGATCCGTCACCGGCTCACGAATGCCGCGAGTCACCTCGGCCACATCCCCGAGCCGCGAAAACTGTCCGCCCCCAGAGCGAATCGGAATTTGCCGAATCTGGTCTAGAGAATTCAGCTCGCTGTCGACCTCGATCGCTAGAGTTTCATTGGCATTCCGCAGTTGCCCAGCGGTCACCTTGGCATCACTATTGCTCACCTGTTGCGCCAGCTGTTGCGCATCGAGCCCCACCGCTGCGAGATCTGGGGCCCTGATCGCCACCTTGATTTCTTCATCGGGCAGGCCAAATTCTTCGACCGTTTCAGTGCCGGGAACGCCGCGCATCTGAATCTGCAGCTCTTCGCCAAAGCGCCGCAGGATAGCGTAATTCGGGGCGCTATCTTGCTCCCACACCAGGGCCGCAATCATCGAATACGCCCGCGTCTCTGTTTCCTCTAGCGCCGATGCCAAGGCCCCCGGCGGAAACAGCAGATTGGCGTCTTCCATTTTGTTGCGCACCCGAGACCATACTGGTTCCGCCTCCACAACCGCGTCCTGCAGCTCCACCGCCACGCTAGAAAAGCCGACACGAGAGGTTGAGGTCAGCGTTTTAACTTCCTCAATCTCAGAAATTTCCGATTCTAGAACTTCAGTTACCAGAGCTTCGACCCGCTCGGCACTGGCACCCGGAAAGCGGGTAGTGACCACCGCCACGCGAGCAACAAGGGTGGGATCTTCTTGCCGGGGCAGGGACTGAAAGGCGGATAAGCCCCAAACCAGCAAAATGACAATGCTGAGAATCAGCAGCCGGACATTGCGAAAAAAAGGACGAGCCATCGCGGAGATCCTTTACTGTGTGGATATGCTTCACGACAAGAGACATGGACCGGGCTGGTAGCCCGCCCTATCGCAAGAGACAAGGAGACAGGTAGAGAAAATTTTTGCCGACTCTCCAAATGGGAAAATCTTGAGGGAGATCGCGGTAGCCTAGTTCAGGCGGCGATCACTCAGCGGCGATCGCGCTCACTCGCTGTCCCGGCACTAACCGATGCACGCCGCTGCTGACCACCTGATCACCCGGTTCCAGGGTGCCGCGCACAAACACCCGCGTACTTGACTCGCCGTCTGCCGTGGTACTTTCCTCATGGATAATTTCCACCGAGCGCGGCTCCAGCACCAGCGCATCGCTGTCTGCTGCCGTATCGGGATCAACCTCCTGGGACTCTGCAGTAAACGAGCCATCGTTCTCACCCGCCGTCTCGCTCCCCGCTGGCACTAAGACGTAGGCCGTCCACAGCCCCCGCAGCCCTTGCGTCAGCGCAGCGGTCGGCAACCAGTAACCTTCTGATTGAATCGTCTCGTCAATCGTGAGTCGGGCCGTTTGTCCGGGCTCAATTTCACTAATGGCCGTTGCCGCCAATTGCAGCACCACGGTTTGGGTCCGGGTCGTTGCATCGACCTCGGGCAACACCGCCACGACCTCAGCCGGATAGGCCCGGTTGTTCACGCTAACGCTTTGCCCCGTGCCCACCCGTAGGTCATCTACTACTGTGGCGGGCACCCCCACCCGCACCTCGGGCGACGCGGCTTCCACCAGCTCAATCACGGCCTGTCCCGCCCCGATGACGGTGCCTTCATCCACACGCCGCGCCGCCACAATGCCGTCAAAGGGAGCAGTGATCGTGCTTTTCGCCAAATTCACATCGATATCTTGAATCTGAGCATCCAGTTGCGCCACGACCGCTCGTTGAGCATCCAGCTGCTCAAATCGAGTGCCGTTTTGCAGCTCTTGCAAACGACTGCGGGCTTGATCCAGCCGCGCCTGCAGGGAATCTGCACCAAAGGCAAACTCGTCTAACTGCTCGCGCGCGATCGCCCCGCGCTCATAGAGATATTCCCGCCGCTCCTCTTGAATTTCTTGCAGGCCCAGCTGCTGCTCCAAGTCGCGCACTTCGGCTGCCGCCACGGCCAGATCTTCCGCCCGAGCGCCGTTCTCCAGTTCCGCCAGTTGCGCTACGGCCTGCGCTTTTTGCGCCTGCACCTGCAGTCGCTGAGTCTCCAAATTACGACTGTCTAACCGGGCGATGGGTGCCCCCGCGCTGACGCGATCGCCCTCCTCAGCCAGCACCTGCACCAGTTCGCCACCCCGCTCGAAACCCAATTCACTACGGCGCAGGGCAGCAATTTCCCCCGTGTAAACGCGCGGCACCTGGTAAGTAGAGACGGGCTCCAGCGCTAGCGTTTCGACCGGTAAAACCCGACTTTCCTGAGATGAGGTAGCGGGAGACGACCGGGTCAGGACGGTAAAGCTGTTCGCCGCCCCGACCAACACCAACAGTCCAGTTGCCCCTAGCAAGCCGTATCGCACCCAGGCGGAATGTCGCCCTAAAGGCCGAGGCCAGCCACTCGATGACTGACTAGAATGCGACTCGGTCAAATCAGCCGACAAGGCAGTTGAAGAAGACATCGGTTCAGAATTCATGGCGATCGCAGAAATGACGAGGACGACAAGCGTGACAAAAATTCAATCAAACGAATGATTAAATTAATTAAAACGTATGATTGAATGTAACGCAAGGTTAACTCACGGTCCACTGAGTCTCGTATAGTAAGTAACCAATCATGGCCCGCCCAATTCAGATTAGAGATCCTTTGCCGATGGTTTCTGACTCTTTCGGTGACACCCAAACTCAAATCCTTGACGCGGCTGAGCAACTGTTTGCTGAGCAAGGGTTTGGGGCAACCTCACTGCGCAGCATTATCCGCGCTGCCGACGTCAACTTGGCAGCGATTCACTATCACTTTGGCTCCAAAGAAAAACTGATCGTAGCCACCATCGAACGTATGGCTCAGCCGATTGTGCAAGCCGAGCTACAACAGTTAGCAGCCGTACAGGCCGAGCATCCTCAACCGACTGTTGAAGCCATTTTGCACGCCATGTTGGCCCCAGCACTCGAAATCGTCTATCACGGCCAGGGCGATCGCGGGTTGACTCAAGCCCGACTCATGGGCCGCTGCCGCACTGAGCCGACGATTGAGCCGATCGGCGCTCGGGCCTTTGCCAAAAGTTCTCAGACTTTCCTCACCGCTTTACAGCAAGCCCTGCCTGACCAATCGACATCAGAGCTCACCTGGAAATTTGATCTGGTGATTGCCATGTTGATTCGAGTCCTGTGTGCTGCCGATCAGCCCAATGCCATCCTGCAGGACAACTCACCGGCAGAAACTGCCGCCGCGATCGAGCGCTTGGTCAATTTTGCCGCCGCGGGCATGAAGTCTTAGCATCATCCAAAAGAAAAAATATCCCCCCTGCAGACCCCGGTTTCTGGGAACCGGTCAACCGTCTAGAGCAAGTTTTTCCATAGAAACTGGGGTCTTGGACAGGTTAATTCTTGGAATATTCTTCGCTGTTCAGCAGTGACAGGCTCTCGCTAAAGCACAAAATGCGACGGCGATTGGGCAGTGCCCGACCATTCAAGCACGACGACCTCTTCTCGCAGTTGCGCCCCCGTCGCGGTGGATAGGCGAGTCCGAAAGAGGTCACGATCTTTGACCCGATAGCCCACCTCGGCTGCGATCTCTTCTAACAACTCGCCCGTGCGAATCATGATTTGAAAAAACGACGCCTGATCGCCTACCACATAAGCGAGTTGAGCACCGGGTTTCAACGCTGGCTGCAGTTCCTGCAAATGACGCTTCATGCCACCAAAGTAAAGCGTGGTCACTCGATGATAAAGTCGCTCAAAACCAGAGGTTTTATTGAGAGCCAAGCGCCGGTCTTCGATTGCCTGGGCCAGCGCCGTAATTTGGCTTTGTGACGTCGCGCGAATTTGATCGAATCAGAGACTGCTTGCACCGGCGCAAATCCGCTTTATCTTTCAAAAAGCCCAATAGCACTGATTCCAGCCGCGTAGTGCGGGTGTAATCCTTTTCGTTGGGATAGGGCGGCGAAGTAATAATCGCGTCGATGGAATTGGGCGCGAGCAGCGATCGCAGCGATCGCGCATCGCCGTGATGACAGCGAGCAGGCACCGTGGCCAAGTCTTGATACGCCGCCAAGTCCGCCGCCATCTGCTCCACCTTGACTTGCCACTGCTCTATCACGGGCGCATCGTCACGCTTGCGCCGCCGAATGCCCACCTCGGGCCCAAATTTTAGATTGCTCGCCCCATGCACCGCCACATAGGCCAGGGCCAACTGCAGGATCGATCGCACCGATGGAGTCGTCACCGCCGCGATCGCCTCCTGCAGCACCAAACATTTATGCAGCGGCACCGCACTGATGGAATTTTTCAGCACAATGGCCGTTTGCTCCGGCGTGAAGGTCAAAACTGCCGCTGCCTCGCGTTGACTCACCTGAGCCAGCACTTGGTCTTTAGCTAGGTTCAACTGATCGAGATCAACCTGCCACTGCACCTTCGTGCTGCAGGCAAAATGCGACATCGGGATGGCTTCCACTCCAACCGAAGCCAGTCCATTTTTCTTCGCTTCGACAATCGTTGTGCCCGTGCCGCAGAATGGATCTAGCAGCGTCGCGCCCTTCTCCAAACCGAACTGATCAATGTAGTGACGCACCAAATGGGGCGGATACGAAAGCACAAACCGATACCAGTCATGAAAAGCGCGATCGCTCGGCAGTAATTTGTTATGACTTAAATCAGCAGGATGGGACGGCGTCACAGAAGAAGTCATGCAGGGGCGTTAGCGATTGTCAAGGCAGAGAACCAGACATTAGTGCGAATGATCTAGGATCAAAGCCCTCTTACTATATCGGCTCACTTGTCATCCAGCACATCCGTTACTCATCACGCTTCAAGCCCTGCCACAACACCAGCAGAGCCTGATGAAGACCAGGGGTTTATCCCATGAGCGTTCTCTTGAAACTCGGATGTCAACAACTATGCCAACATCACTCATTTACCTGCGAACAACCTGATACCAAGCTTGGCGTCATCGTCCGAAAGAGTTAGCTAGCGAGCCATTTAAACGCCCAACCCAATTCCCGCAGCGCTTCCTCGCTCACCGGCCCGCCGAATTCTTAACTCCGAACGCTTCACTCTCCCCTCTCCCCTCCACATGACTCTTCTTCCTGCAAAAACGCCTGATATTGAGCCGCCAAATTGGCATAGGTCGCTTGGGTTTGATGCATACGGGGATTCAGCAGTACGGTCACCGGTTCACCCTCAGCGGTGAGATGCTGCTCAACAATCGTCGGCACATCTGTCGATTTGACCTGGCAATACCAAACATTCGTCGGCATCACCCGCACCGTCGGCCCAGAACCGCACTGGCCTTGACATTCACTAGCACTAACCATCATCGTGGCGGACTGATGCTGTTGAAACGCTGCTAAAACTTCTGCAGACCCATTGCGCACACAGGAGCGGTGCTGACAAACAGTCACCAAATATCGTTGGGGATGATCAGACATTCAAGTATTTTGTCGACAACGCTGCTGGAAGAACTGGAAACTGAGCGCCACACCCATCAACTCGCTCTCAGTAGAGAGCCATCGTTTAACTATCTAGTGGTGTGTTGCGTCGTTAGCCCAACGCACCATCAGATAAGCTTTAGTGCATCA
>CALCPB010000372.1 GCA_937897665.1 uncultured Halomicronema sp.
TGAGCGGAGCCGAAAGGAAGATCTGTAGTCCAGTTTCAGAGAATTGGTATAAATTATTCAGAATTGCTGAAATAGTCCTTTGATTAGCCTGTCACTGCCATCGGCTGGCCTGGCCCGCAGGGGATGCCGACCTCTGTATGTTGTGGAGCGACTCTCCAAATCACGGCTGTATGTTTAGGGCTCTTCTCGCCAGGAATGACGTGATGGCATTGCCGACATCCCGTCCCTGAGCGTTGTCACCAGACCTGTTATCGCAAGACGACCGACTGTCGGCGACATCAATGTCATCCCTGAGAGATATGTAAAGAGGTATTAACTTTTAGGCCGAATGGTAAGTGTTTACGCGGCATAATTAAGCTTAGATTAGGTTTAGTTGCCGCATCCTACCGTCAGCTCTTCAGTATTCACTCGCACGCCCGTCTTCCTTCATGCTTCGTCTTTCTTCTCAACAGACTGTAAATATGCAGATCGCTCAGCGTTCTGTCCCGTTACATCATTATTTGAAGCAGCCTCGGCGTTTAGTGCATGCTTTGATGAACCCGAGCCAGGTTGATCAGCTAAGCCGCGATACTTTTCGGTTTCGGCTGCGAGGGTTTCAGTTTTTGATGCTAAATATTCGACCGGTCGTTGACCTGCAGATTGATGCCAGTCAGGACCATATGTTGCGCGTGCGATCGGTCGGCTGCAAAATTCAGGGCAATGACTTTGTCGACAGACAATTTGCCCTCAAGTTGACCGGCATTCTGCAGCTGACAGAGCGCCATGGCTTCACCCAATTAACGGGTGATGTCCAGCTCGACATTGCCGTGGGGCTACCGCCGATGTTGCAGTTGACTCCGTACGCCATTTTAGAAACGACGGGCAACCAAATTCTGAAAGGGGTGCTGATGACGATCAAGCAGCGGCTGATGCGCCAACTCGCCGCTGATTATGAACGTTGGAGCAAGCAGCAGCCGATTCTCGTGACCTCAGATTTTGCCTTAGGTACCCAGAGCTAACCGGGGCTGGAGTGGTGGCGATCGCGGTTATTCACCTTAATCTTCTCTTGGTCATTGGCGATTGTTTTTTTAACCTGAAAACAATCCCGTTTTAGGGCGCAGAAACGGTGTCTTCTGCATAATGTTTGCTTAAATAAGCACAGCTACGGTGGTCTTGGTTGTTGGGGAGTGGTCAGGTTTATGGACAAGCCGTCAGAGCGGGATGCGGAAGCGCCGAAGCGGGATGCAGAAGTTGCCAAAATTGATGTAGAAACACCCAAAAGTGATCCGGAGATGCCCAAAAGTCGCAAATGGCTGCTGGGTAAAATTGGTTTTGGCTGCTTCGTGATCGGCGCTGCTACGTCGGCAGCGCTCACCCTGGGCCCACGATTTGCTCTCAGCAGCAGCGAGGCGGTTTCAGCGCCTAAAGTAGTGGGTTTGGGACCCATCGCTCGAGACGTGAGTACCCAAGGTTTAGGCGCATTTCCCGGCGAAATCTCAGCCAGCTATCTTTGCCTGCCCCAGGCCAAACCCCGTAACGCTGGCAGTACAGTTCCTCCAGCGATCGCGGACGGTCTCTTCAACCCGGCATTGAGCAATTTGCAAAGCGGCATCGACCCCGACATCGTGAATCAGTTCAGGGCTGCTCCCTGGCCCAACATTCATGAAGCCGCTCGCCAGGCTCGCGTGCCCATCTTGATGTACCACGACATCTTGGCTGAAAAAGAAGTCTTTTTTGATGTCACCGTCGAAGAATTTGAAGAACATCTGGAACTCATTCAAGCTGCAGAGTTAACCCCCATCACCTTTGACCAACTCTATGATCACCTGCGGATGGGGTCTCCCCTGCCGCCTAAACCCGTCTTGTTGACCTTTGATGATGGCTATGTGGGCCATTACACCCATGTCTATCCACTGCTCAAAAAATATCAGTATCCTGCCGTCTTTTCGCTCTTTACCGGCAAGCTAGATGGCGATATTGTGGGGCGTTCCACCGTCACATGGGAGCAGGCCAAAGAGATGGCGGCTGATCCGCTGATGACGATCGCGGCTCATAGTGTGATGCACCCCCGCGACCTACGCGACCTCAGCGACGCCGAGCTGCAGGTGGAAGTGGAGGAATCGAAACAGCGTTTAGAGGCACAGCTCGGCATTCCCATTCGCTACTTCACTTATCCTGAAGGCAACTATGACGAGCGAGTAGCTGACGCCGTGGCTGCTGCAGGCTACGATGCCGCGCTCACCATGAGCAACGATCGCGAGTGGTTTGCCGGTGAATCTGATGATTTGCTCAGCATTGGTCGTTTTGGTCAGTCTCAGCTTGAGCGGGTGATTCCTGAAGCTTGGGAAGGCTTGGGCATGGAGGTTGTGGGCGCAAACACTTTCGACTTTTACTCTCCCATTCGAGTAGTAGAGCGGCTCGAAATGGAGGAAGTGCCCCTCGCGCTGATCACAGGAGGCCGTCCGGCGACAGTCCACGCTGACAGTCGTTACCAACTCGAAGAGATTCTGGTTCGCACTAATGCGACGGCGGCGGTAGATGGTGCATTCTTTAATCTGCGGTATCTCGATTCCAACGTGATGATTGGGCCGGTGCTGAGCCAAGCAACGCAGACTTTTGTGCCAGGAAATCCCAGCGAAAATCCCCTGCTTGACGGTCGGCCTTTAGCCTTAATTAGTGCAAACGAAGTCAGGTTTGTCCCCTTTGATCACACTCAGCACAATACCCTCCGGGGTATCCAGTCAGAGATGTCAACTGTCACCGATGCGTTTGTCGGCGCCGCTTGGCTGGTGCGCGATGGCGAAGCTCAACCCGCTTCATCCTTTGGCACCCTGTTTGATTTTGAAGCTTATCGCCACCGCGCCTTTTGGGGCATTAACAACGCTGGGCAACCCGTCATTGGTGTGACCAAAGGCCGCATCGATTCGGTGGCGCTGGGCGAGTTGCTCCATCAAGTTGGGTTTCGTGATGCCATGATGGTGGACTCTGGTGCCAGCACATCCCTGACTTATAAGGGCGAGTCCTTAGTCGATTACACGCCCCGCCCCGTGCCCCATATGGTGGCGTTGCTGGCCGAGGAAGAGGCGATCGGCGCTTGCCCGCTAGTCTTTGAACCCTTGACCAATGATGAGGATGACTGGGCCAACTCTTTTTAATGCCTGGCGTCGCGTGACACCCCCGGGGATACTAGCTCTGAGCGGCTCCTGGCCCTTTGGCCAAGACTTCATTACAGCGATAGCGTCACCTCGATTTTCTGAAACCAGGCAACAAATTTGGTTTCCTGCCTGCTCTGTTCCCCAGTATCGGCAAAATTGCAGAGGATGTGATCGCTGAGATTACTCTGAAAATAACTGAGATGCGGTTTATCGCTTAAAGATTTCTCACACTTCATGAATGGTGGTACCAATAATTCCAACAAATAATGTCGCCAGTGGCAACACTTGTTATAAAAGCAAGATAGGCTCATTACCAGAAAGGGATTGAGGGCTGGGTGGTCATAACTCCCGCGAGCGGCCTCTCTGTTGGCGCAGTAATCCGGTTCGCAAACAGCATCTAATCGTTACCTTGACGTGAATTCTGCCTGGGTTGGGGCTGAGCCTGGCACAGGCTAGCTCTGTCTCTGTGCTTAGACTGATGAATTTCGTCTGAGATTTGTCAGTGGGCCATAGGCTAGTTGCTCATCCTCTCATTGCCAACTCCCTCAAGGAAACAAAACAGCGATTGTTTGTGCTCTCATTGCGCCATCTATTGGTGATAATCGGTAAACTTGCGCCAGAGGCGATGAGCTTCACAAAGTTGGTTCCGGTATCGCGATCGCACAGCCCAGTCGCATGATTCGAGTCACTTAACGCAACGCTATCAATGGGTGTATCACCTTTGAGGCATGTCCTCTCGTTCTGCATACACAGCAACCATGCCCAGAACCTTTGATCAATCGTCAGGCACTCCTCAAGATAACTCGCCAAATGCTGACAGCACCCGAGCCCTGAGCGCTGTTGAGTTGAGTCAGATCTACATCCTGATCGACAGCATTTTGCCGTTTGAGGCCTGCCTTTACTACCAGGTGTTACCGCTGTTTGTCGAAGGATCTCGCCTTGTGGTCGGCAGGGTCAATCCAGAGGATCCGGGAGCGGCTGAGTATGTGACCAAACAGTTGTCATACATTAACTACACCTTAGGCTTTCAACAAATTTCGTCCGATTGGCACCGCGATTTGCTGTCTAAATACTTAAAGCACACGGCCAAACAGCGTCAGCAGCCTGCCCAGCCCGCCTTGGCCCCACCTCAGCCAGCAACGCCCCCGGTATCGACGCGCCCCGCTGCTCAAGCGGCAACCCCCGCCCCGCGTAACCCCAACATTCAGCAAACGCTGATTATTGATCAACCCGAAGAAATCACCGATATGCAGCACGGGGTAACGACTCCCCAGGCGCCTGATGTGGCGTCCCCGGCCACCCCGCCCACGGGTAGCCCAGGGGTGACTCCACCCTCATCGCGATCGCAACGCGAAAACGTCAGATTAGGGCCTTTGTCTGATCCTGCCTTGGATTCTCAAGCGGCCCCGCTAGAGTTACATCTAGAGAGTCATTATCGCGACCTGGATAGCACCCACCTGGCAGATTTGGAGCCGCAGCCGCTCATGCAGACCTTGCTGGTCAAAGTTTTGACTGAGGGCATCGGACGGCTCTATTTTGAGCGGGGAGCCACGTCGGGCCGCGTGCTCTGGAGTCGCGATGGCATCCTGCAAGCGGTGGTCGAGGCGATTGATGCCCAGACCTTTCAAGGGGTAATTAATGAATTTAAGCTGCTGCTGCGCCTCTCATTGATTTCGGTCACGAAGCCTAAACAGGTAGAAATTGAACGAGCTTACGAAGGACAGCGGATTCTGTTGCGATTTCGAGTGATGCCAAGCGCCTACGGCGAAGAAGCTACAGTACAGGTTTTACGAGGCACGGCGCTACGCTTTTACCAGCAACAACAAATTGATCGATTGGGGCGTGATGCTCTGGATGCGGCCCAAATGTTGCAAACTCGACTCAATGAGATCCGCGATCGCGCCCGCAATTCTATTGATGCCAGGCCAGTACAGACAGAAATTCTGCCCACGCTGATGCAGCTCTTGCGGCAGCTCGAAGCGCAGGTTGAGGAGATTAAAGCCTCCTATCAAGACGTCTCTAAATCATCAGACGACACTGCCAATCAGCCGACGCCTGACAAATAGTACCGGTGCCCGCTCAACCGCCCCTGCCCAAAGCACTCTGGCTGCT
>CALCPB010000373.1 GCA_937897665.1 uncultured Halomicronema sp.
AAGCGCAGCCCAATGGCTTGAATAGCCCGAATTTCATCATCTAGGGTACAGTCGTTTGGAAAGAGATAGCTATGGTCGCTGGCAGTGGTGCAGCCTGACAACATCAGTTCCGCTGCAGACATTTGGGCGGCGGTTTGCAGCATGGATGCCGTGATGTTTGACCAGAGCGGATACAGACTATTGAGCCAGCCAAACAGCTCCTGGTTTTGGGCGGCGGGCACCGCTCGGGTTAGCGATTGAAAAAAATGGTGGTGGGTGTTGATTAGGCCAGGCAACACGACGTGGCGATCTCCTAAGTCCAGCACTTCATCTGCTGTATCGGGCAAGGCGTCGGTGGTGCCTACCTGCTCAATCACGTGGTCGCGCACAAATATCGCTCCCCGGCGGATTTCACGCTGTTCGGCATCAAAGGTTGCCAAGGTGTGAATGTTTTTGACTAACAGGGTTGTCACGTGTTTACTCTTCTCACCCAATCGTTTAATCAGTAGCGGGCTCTATCTAAGACCGAGGTCGGCAACGGCGGACAAAATCCTGGGGTTTGGGCACTGGTCGGCTGTGGTCTCTGGGGTGCTGCGATTGCATTATCCCAAGTGGATTGCAAATATTCTGTTCCGGCGATCGCCCCATTTTTCCGCAGAGAGACCATGAGCCCGAGCAACTTTGGCTGATTGTACCGGAGGCTGACGTCTAGCGATCTGATCTAGAGGGTTTGCCAGAGTGTGATGGACGTGAGGCCTGGGGACTGCTACGGGCTGCCGCCGAGCACAGCCCTGAGAGGATGTCTGATGGATCAATCAGGTAGCTGGTAAAACCACCCGTTCTGACCTGATTGGAGATCATGCGACGGGCGCGAAGATGCCTCACCCCAAGATTGCTTATACCGCATGGTGGTCTTGCCCGATGATGATGTCTTGGGATTGAGCAGCTTGGGGAGTTGATTTATATCGAACGCATGATATAAATTAGCCATGCCTAAAATTGTTGATCACAATCAATATCGCCAAGAGCTGCTGAGCCAGTGTGTGGCTTTGTTCGCTGAGCGGGGCTTTGGGGCCGTGACGATGCGAGAGATTGCCGCGAGTCTAGGGGTCTCAACCGGCACGCTGTATCACTACTTTCCCAACAAAAAGCGCATCTTTGAGCAGCTAGTCGAGACTTATTGCGAGAAAAGTGTGGCTGAGTTTTTTGCTCAGGCTCCTCTGGCCGCCTCGCTGGAGAGTAAGTTGCACCGCATTAAGACCTTTCTGTTGCAACGTTATTCGATTTACCAGCAGCAGTTTTTAATCTGGATTGATTTTTATCAACACAGTCAGCGTTCTCACAGCCAGGACTGGACCGTGCTGCAACAGTCTTGGCAGCGCAGTCAAAGTCAGCTGGTGGATTATTTGCAGGTTGCGCCGGAACAGGTCGACAGTTTGCTGATTTTCTTAGATGGTCTGCTGCTGCAGTGTCTGTATGGCCGTAGTGAAGCCGACATCGCTCAACAAACCGAGATCTTTATGCAGATGTTTGAAAAAGCCTGCCGATCAGATTAGCCCAATTGGATCTCGTTGCTGTATGTATGGTAAACGTTCGTTTTAATTAAAGAGTTAATATGAGGATGTCAATATCAATTTTCGACACGATGACTCTCAGTAGACTGCGGTCAAAGCTGCCCGCTGTTACCAGAATCTTCAGGTTGTTTATCTGGCAGTACGACTCTGCCATTGAGCAACAGGGATGCTTTGTGCTTAGTCATCGTGTTTGTGCCAACGATGTTTTTGCGGGTGTGACGCGATCGCTGGCCCCCTGGCGGTTGATGGCATGTCTGGTTTTGTCCTAGTTGATGACTTGCCCTACATGAGGATGGCCTGATGCTTTTTTTGAATGAGGTTGCGCCGAATATTTGGACAGCGGCTCAGTCTTTTCGCTTTTTGGGTGTTGAGGTCGGCAGTCGGATGACGATTGTCCGTTTGCCGAGTCAAGACCTGGTGTTGATTTCTCCCATTCCGGTCAAGCGCGGCGATCGCCCCCTGTTGGACGCTTTGGGCACGGTGAAGTATTTGATTGCCCCCAACTTGTTTCACCATTTGTATATCGGTGATGTGCAGGCGATGTATCCAGAGGCGCAAATTTTGGGCGTAACTGGGCTTGGTCACAAGCGCCCTGACCTCAGAGTAGACGCCACGCTGCATCAGTCGGGCAGCTTTGAAAACGTCCTGGATTATTTGCCCTTTGAAGGCTTTAGTGCCATTTTGCCCAGCGGCATTCAAGCGGCGCATGAAACAGTGTTTTGTCATCAGCCCAGCGGCACTCTCATCCTCACGGATATTGCCTTTAACTTCGATGAAACGTTTCCTTTGAGTACCCGAGTGGCCGCGCAGATTCTAGGCTCTTACCAGACGCTGCGGCCCAGCCGGCTGGAAAAATGGGGCACCTGGGATAAAGCTACTGTGGAGGCCTCGATCCGTCAGGTGTTGGCCTGGAATTTTGATCGGGTGATTCCGGGCCATGGGGCCATTGTGGAAAGTGGTGGGAAGGCTCAGCTAGAAGCTGGGTATGAATGGTTTTTGGGGCGATCGCTGGGGCTATCGGTAAGGGCTTAGGCCGAGGTGACACGAGCGGCAGGGGGCGCTAGGTCACCATCGGGCCGAAGGCGCATTGCCGCCAGAGAGGTGGGAGCAAGGATCGCGTCTAGGATGAGGTTGAACACGTCCCTCAGCGTGGCAGCAACGTGACTACTCCAGGGAAACGTTCCTTGATGGCCTGCTGGTCTGGCCACGGGTGCTGAGTCTACCGGGGCGATTTCGGATGGAAAATGGCTGATTTCCCGGCTTTGTCGCCATCATTCACTGATAGGATCAAACACGGTTCCCACAGAGACATCTATGCTGACCATTGCATTACCCAAAGGGGCGTTGCTGAAAGAAAGTATTGAACGATTCCAGGCGATCGGGCTCGACTTCAGCGCTTTTTTAGACAAGTCGAATCGGCAACTGCAAATCACCACGCCTAATGCTAGAGCGCAGGGCCTGCTGGTGCGGGCGCAAGATGTGCCGGTCTATGTGGAATATGGCCAGGCGCAGCTCGGGATCGTCGGCTATGACGTGCTGCGCGAAAAGCAGGCAGCGGTTGCCCAGCTAGCCGATTTAGCCTTCGGTCACTGTCGCATGTCGGTGGCGGTCAAAGCTTCTAGTCCCTATCGATCAGCGCTCGATTTACCGCCCCACTGTCGGGTGGCGTCCAAATTTGTAGGCTGCGCGCGCGATTATTTTCAGAGTATTGATCTACCCGTCGAGATTGTGCCGCTTTATGGCTCGGTTGAACTCGGCCCGATTACTGGGATGTCAGAGGCGATTGTTGACTTGGTCTCGACGGGGCGCACTCTGCAGGAAAACAATTTGGTAGAACTGGAGGTGCTCTATCAAAGCACGGCTCGTTTGCTCGCCCACCCCGTCAGCTATCGAGTGGATTCAGATGGCCTGGGTGACGTGATTCGCCAGCTCCGAGCGCCGTTGGTTGCCGCTGTTTGACCATTGAGCATCGTTAAAGGCAACGATAGGTTGCCTACGATACAGTAAGAGAGAAATTGTCTTCTCTGAAGGGCTGATGGTTGAGTGCTGTCAGTCTGTTAGTTTTGCGATCGCCGGGCTTACTCAATGACCTCAGCTCCCTACTCATCCAATGCCCCAATTCAAGAGTTGACTGAACGCCAAACTGACTGGCGGCTCTTTTTGCGGCTGTGGCCCTACATTCGCGCCCAACGCCGCCTTTTGTGGTTGCCTTTTGTGTTGCTGGTGCCGCTGTCACTGGCTAACGCTGTGCAGCCAATTTTGATTGGTCAGGCGATCTCGTTAATTCGTCAAGAGCCGGTGGCCTGGTTTTTAGAGGCGCGATCGCTGCAGGGCGGCCTCAACATTTTGGTCGGGCTCTTGGTGGTCACGGTGGCGGTGCGCCTGACGTTAGATGGCTGGCAAAGCTATCTGGTGCAAAAGGTCGGTCAGCGCATCACGGCGAATATTCGCAATGACCTGTTTGCCCATGTCACTTCGTTGGCAGTGCGATTTTTTGACCGTACACCGGTCGGCAAGCTGATCACCCGCCTCACCAGTGATGTGGATGCTTTGGGAGACGTCTTTTCAACTGGGGCAGTCGGCATTTTTAGCGATATTTTTTCCATCGCGGTGATTGCGGTGACTATGTTTTGGCTGCAGTGGCAATTGGCGCTGATGCTGATGGCAATGCTATTGCCGGTGACCTGGCTGATCATTTATTTTCAACAGCAGTATCGCAAGGCGAATTATCGAGCGCGAGAAAAACTCTCAGAGCTGAATGCTGCACTGCAAGAAAATATCCTCGGCATCGAAGTGGTGCAAATGTTTCGCCGCGAGCGCTACAACGCCGAGGGCTTTCGAAAAACCAACCAGCAATATGTGCGGGCGATCGATAAGACGATCTTTCACGATTCGGCGGTATCGGCCACGCTGGAGTGGATTGCCCTGGTGGCGATCGCGGGTGTGCTCTGGCTCGGCGGCTATCTCGTCTTGCAGGACTCGCTCACCTTTGGAGCCCTGGCATCCTTCATTTTGTTTGCCCAACGTCTATTTGATCCGCTGCGGCAGTTTGCCGATAAGTTTACGTCGATTCAAGCTGGGTTCACTGCCGTTGAGCGCATCACTGATCTGTTTACGGTGCCGCTAGAGATTCAAGATCCGATGGCGGTGCAGTCGAGCTCTCAGTCGGTAACGACTCAGCCTCAAGTACCTCAAATCAATGGTTCGAGTCATGCGCCCTTGGCAGTAGCGGCGGTAGCCGATGTACCGATGACTGACCAATCCTCTGAGACAGCGACGTCAGTTGCTGCATCTGAGATTCGCTTCGACCAGGTTTGGTTTGGCTATAAGCCTGATGAGCCCGTGCTCAAAAACCTCGATTTCACCATTCGACCTGGTGAAAAAGTTGCCTTAGTTGGCCCGACTGGGGCGGGCAAAAGCTCAATTATTCGCCTGCTCTGCCGGTTGTATGACGTCACTGAAGGCGCGATTCGACTAGAGGGGGTGAATATTCGCGATTTGCCCCAAGCTGAGCTGCGTCGCCGCATGGCCGTGATCTTGCAAGATGGTTTTCTCTTTGCGGGTGACATCAAGAGCAACATTACGTTGGGCGAAGAGTATTCGTTGGCAGCAGTGAAGGCCGCCGCTGAAAAAACGAATGTCGCATCGTTTATCGAGCAGCTACCTCAGGGCTATGACACGCCGCTGCGGGAGCGCGGCACCAACCTTTCAGGTGGGCAAAAACAACTGCTAGCCTTTGCCCGCGCGGCGATTCGCAACCCCGGCATTCTGATTTTGGATGAAGCGACTGCCAATTTGGATGTGGGTACGGAAGCGCTAATCCAAGAGGCGTTAGAAAATCTGCTGCAGGATCGCACCGCGATTATCATTGCTCACCGTCTCTCAACCATTCGCAATGTCGATCGCATTTTGGTGCTGAAGCATGGCGAGCTGATTGAGCAGGGGAACCACGAAGCGCTCTTGGCGCAGGATGGCCTGTATGCCAGCTTGTACAAGCTACAAATGCTAGAGAGCTAGGGTTCGGAATTCTAGCAAATTTATCCTGACTATAAGTGAGCAGACTCTCCATATTCTTGGGGAGGGTTGGCCGCTCAATGGTCTGTCTGGTTTGCCGATCAGGCTGATTGATGTCGATCGCCCCTGGCAGTCTGACA
>CALCPB010000374.1 GCA_937897665.1 uncultured Halomicronema sp.
AAATACCGTTGTGCTAATCCTAACTTCTATATTGGTATTTTTGTACTGTTCTTTGAATCGTTACACGACTCGACTGCGGGTTCCCATTTTTAACGGTTCACTTTGAATGCTGTACTCACTGACCCCGCATTAGCGCAATCAGCGGTTTGTCTTTTACGCTGTCACTAAACCTATTTTTTGACTGGTGTTCTTATGATGGTCACGCCTGCGATCGCAACGCCCCATTCCCTGGCTGATACCTTACGGCAGCGGCGGCAGCGGTTAGCTGAGCAGATCGATTTTCCCGTGATGTTGTGGTCAGGGCAGCCAAGCGCGAGAAATTTTCCGGCCAACACCTACCCGTTTCGGGCCAACAGCCATTTTCTGTACTTCGCTGGTTTGCCACTCATGCAGGCGGCTATTCACCTAGAGCGGGGCCGGCTGACGCTGTTGATGGATGACACGACGCCCGAGTCGGCCCTATGGCATGGGCCATCGCCCTCACGGGAACAGATTGCCGAACAAATTGGTGCCGATGCAGCCTTGCCCTTTGACCACCTGGCTGAGCTAGCACAGGATGCCGCCACCCTAATGGTGCAGGATGCCGCCACCGCAGCCGAGCAGTTAACCCTGAGGTCAACGATTCATCCGGCCCAGGATCACGCCTTAGCCCAGGCCATCATCGCGCTGCGCCTCACCCACGATACAGCGGCGATCTCGACCATGCGGCAGGCTGCGGCCGTATCAGTGCAAGCCCACAAAGCCGGCATGGCGGCGACGGCAGTGGGCAAAACCGAAGCCGCCGTGCGGGCAGCAATGGAAGCCGTGATCATGGGCGAAAACATGACCTGTGCCTATAACAGCATTGTGACCACGCACGGGGAGGTGCTGCACAACGAACACTACGGACATCGTTTGCAGTCGGGTGATCTGCTGCTGGCAGATGTGGGAGCCGAGTCGCCGCTGGGCTGGGCCTCCGATATTACGCGCACCTGGCCAGTGACCGGTGAGTTTTCGGCCACACAGCGCGCGGTGTATGACATCGTTTTAGCGGCCCATGATGCCGCCATTGCCGCCGCTCGCCCCGGAGTTGAGTATCGCGAACTGCACCTACTGGCATGTCAAGAGCTGGCCGAGGGGCTAGTTGATTTGGGGATTTTGAAAGGCCAGCCCCAATCCCTCGTTGAGCAAGATGCTCACGCACTGTTCTTTCCCCACGGAATTGGCCATTTACTCGGGCTCGACGTGCACGACATGGAAGACTTGGGTGATTTGGCGGGTTATGCCCCCGATCGCCACCGCAGCGATCGCTTTGGGTTGAAGTTTCTCCGCCTTGATCGCCCTTTACAAGCCGGGATGGTCGTCACCATTGAGCCTGGCTTTTACCAAGTGCCCGGCATCTTGCAAGATCCGGCGCGCCGCTCTCAGTATCAGACCTTGGTGGACTGGGAACGACTGCAGCAGTTTCAAGACGTTCGGGGCATCCGCATCGAAGATGACGTGTAGATCTCGGATGACGCCATCTCCTTAATAACCGCTGCTTTACCTAGCAATGCCAAGGAGATCGAAGCTCTAGTAAGTAGAGGTTAAAGCGCGAGTCAATTTCCAGCGCTATTTGTAAAGGGACGGATAGGAATGCGTCTGTAGATCTGCGGATCTCCCCAACATCGCCGGTAGGATGTGAAACAATGTTTGCATTACTGGTTATGGTTCATTCGATTTCTCCCCCTCAGCGAGTTACCGTGCCTTACCCCTATCAATTGCAAGCGCCTGATCTGCAGCGCGATCGCATTTTGGCGGCGATCGACGTGGGCACCAACTCGATCCACATGGTGGTCGTCAAAATCAAGTCGGCCTTGCCGGCCTTCACCATCATCGATCGCGAAAAAGATACGGTGCGGCTGGGTGATTTTTCGGAGGATGGCAACCTGTCAGAAGACGCGATCGCGCGGGCCATTGCCGCCCTCAAGCGCTGTCGAGCCTTGGCCGAAAGCCTCCGAGCCGAAGATATCGTCGCTGTCGCCACCAGCGCTGTCCGCGAGGCTAAAAATGGTCAAGCTTTTATTGAACAGGTCGAACAAGAAGTCGGCCTAGCCATCAACCTGATCTCTGGCACCGAAGAAGCTCGCCGCATTTATCTCGGTGTTCTTTCCGGTATGGAATTTCATAACCGCCCCCATGCGGTGATTGACATTGGTGGCGGTTCGACAGAGCTGCTGCTGGGCACCAGCGAAAGCCATCGATTTTTGAGCAGCACCAAGGTTGGTGCCGTGCGGCTGATGGCAGGCTTTGTTTCCACTGATCCCATCAGCGATGAAGAGTTCACCTATTTGTCGGCTTATGTGCGGGGGCGCATGGAGCCGTCTGTAGAAGACCTCAAGCGGCAGCTCGATCCGCAAGAATCGATGCGGTTAGTCGGTACCTCCGGTACTGCAGAATGTTTGGCCACTCTGGTGGCTGTTGAACGCCTTGGGTTGATCCCAGAACCGCTAAATGGGTTCCAAATGAGCTTGCAAGAGCTGCAGTCATGGACTGAACGACTGCGTAAAATGACTCTGGAAGAACGGCTAGAACTGCCAGAGATGTCTCCTCGACGGGCAGAAATCATTGTGCCCGGTGCCATCATTTTGCAAGAGACGATGGCCATGCTCGGAGCTGACACCCTGACCATTTGCGAGCGGGCGCTGCGGGAAGGCGTCGTGGTGGATTGGATGCTCAATCGCGGTCTAATCGAAGATCGTATGCAGTTTCAGAGTTCAGTGCGCGAGCGGAGCGTTAGAGCTTCCGCAGACAAATATCACGTGCCTCGGGCCGCTAGCGATCGCGTGGCTGATTTTGTGCTGGCGCTCTTTGATGCCACCAAGGGCCATTTGCACAACTGGGGCAACGCCGAACGAGAGCTGTTGTGGGCCGCAGCGATTTTGCACAACGCTGGACACTACATCAGCCACTCTAGCCACCACAAGCACTCCTATTATCTGATTCGTAATGGCGAACTGCTAGGCTACACCGAAACGGAGATCGAGGTAATTGCCAATGTAGCCCGCTATCACCGCAAGAGCTTCCCGAAGAAAAAGCACGACAACTACCGAAATCTCATCACCAAATATCATCGGCAGTTGGTGACCGAACTCAGTGCGATGGTGCGCATTGCCGTCGCGCTAGATCGCCGTGGCATTGGTGCAGTCAAAGCAGTGAACTATTACTTTAACGGCACCAATAAAACCCTACACCTGGATGTCAAAGCAGCCTCTCCCCTCGACGACTGCTCCTCTGAGATGTGGAACCTGCAAGATAAGAAAATTTGGTTTGAAGAAGTGTTCGGCGTCAAGTTGATGGCCCGCTTAAATTAATGGGAACTCTTGCCTAGAGTAGTGCCCAAACGTCTTAACTATGGCAACACTTGACTGTTGCAGTTGTCACGGTAGTCCTTTTCAGCGGCTGGCAATGAGTTGATGGATACAGCCTGAAAGCAATGAGCCATAGGAACATAACAAGCAGATTATTTGGGTTGGCAAAATAAAATCAAATATCAAGTCAGAGAAAAACAATTATTTCCCCGGCAGACATGACTGAAAATGCTTATTGCTTTTGCACCGCAGTTTATGGATCACAATACTTAAAGCTTGCGCGGTTGCTCGTTGAGGATTTGAGTAAATTCTCTCCTGACTCTAAGCTGATTATTGTCACTAATCAACCTGACTTCTTTAAAGATCAATCAAACGTCATTGCTATTAAGCATCGGTGTCGTGGCGTAGAGCCTCATCATGAAAGAAGGTTTGCCATCAACTATGGTTTGTCAATCGCGGAAAGTGTGATTGTTATCGATTCAGATGTCAGAATATTATCCCCGCTACCTCCTGATCTGAAGTTCAATCCAGGCATCGCCGCTAAAAGCTGCGGAAGTCTCCAAAAACATATGCAGGATCGGCTCCAAAAACCCTCTAAACAAAAACTCAGAAAGCAACAGATCGTTCACCAGATGGCGAAGCACGTAGGTGTTGATATGAGTTCGCCCGATCTGAAATTTATTAATGAATTTTTATTTGCAGTCACGAGAGATCAAGGGCGAGAGCAAGATTTCTTGAATTTATGGGGAGAATTAGCCATTTATGCAGATACTTTAGGGATGCATAGACATCCGACTTATGCAATGGCCCTCGCTGCCCATAAAACCAGTTTTCCGGTCTACAAAGACGACATGCCTGGCTTGAATTTCTTTGATGATCGTGTCATCAAATGGAATATAGAACACGGCAAGGCTGAGCTCACGCCACAACTTGAGGCTCTCTTCAAACAACAAGCTGAGATTGAAAACGGTCAGCGCTCAATCTTGCCACGCATCAAGAGAAAGCTTGGAAAAATTATGTCAAAAAGAATAGCGATTCCCTACAACCGGGCACGGGTTCAACTCACTCAGGCTATCTCGCCCTCTTCGTTGACTGCTTATTCTAAGGCCGATATCGAAAGCTCTTGCCGCTCATAGCTCATAAACTCCCATTTGCAATTGATTACTGTTGTCCATACAGGCTCGGTCTCCGAATCTATCTAACGCAATCTGCTCTGAACAGGCAGGCAGAGCCTCAGAGGATGGTTGAGACTTCAGAAGAGGTGACGAATTAGGCTAAGTGACGCACCACAATGCGGATCATGGCAAAGATTATGAGGCCTCACTGGTTTGGGGCAAGACCTCATAATCTCTGCTAAGCGTCGATAGCGGTTCAGCCAACCAAAGATGCGCTCCACCTTCTCGCGCTTCTTCAACGACACGAAGTCTTCAGTGGCTTCGGGACGGAGAACAACCTAAATCACCCAGCGTAGGGTCTTGATCGCCGACCGATAAAAGGGCATACCGTCATCGCTACCGTCGACCCAGACGGTATGCACACGTCGGATTGTGGCCCCGATCTGTTGGTTTGATCAGCGTCAAAACGCGCTTACCACCCTGGCGTTCCGGCACATCGGCCGCTGTCCCCCACCGCTGTAAGACGAGACCTCAGGGATCAATGCTCAGATGCCGCTTGCGACCTTTGAACTTTTCTGCCCCGTCATAACCCAAGGCTTGGGCGACCATCGTGGCGATTTTGACTATCGACAATTAATCTTGAGGAACTATCACAACGGCCCTTCTATCGGCGACTGAGAACGTAGAGTTCGTCGTGCATGGCCAAGAGTGTACCGTCCTGTTGCCAGCGGTGTTAGCGAAGCCTGCCCGGAGGGCTTGAGTAAGTGTAGATCGTTTGCCACGGCGGAAAATCATCGAGCCAGCCCCGCCCGGTGCAGCCTTCGCAGAGGATATAGAAGAAGGGCGTTAAGGTGATCGTCCCCCTGATCTTTGAAGGCTACTGTGACATCTGGCTGTTTGATGCCTGGGCCGAGTGGTGCTTGGTGCCTGAGCTGAAAACAGGACAGAGGGTAGTGACAATGCCAGCTATCACAAATCTCACCGTGCCCAGGAACTGATTGAGCCAGCCGGTGCTCACGTCCTGTTCTTGCCGCTCTATTCACCTGACGTGAAAAGATTGAGAAGTTTTGGGCACGGCTGAAACACCAGTTACGAATCCCCCTCATTCGGTTTGAGGACTTTTGAGAGGCTGTCGATAATGCCTGTAGAAAACTGTCCTACCCTCTACTTCAGATGCAATGCCATTTTGACGATGCAAAGGGAACCGAGAGACAGGGAAGTCAGATTCGGGGTCTTGTTTCAGAAAATCGACATGACTCCAACCAGTCTCTGTATGGGTTAGCTCTAATGCCCAAGTATTCTACGAACGATTTTGTTTTTCTGCTTGCCAAATTCTTCTCAACTCTCCGGCTCTTTTCGGGGACAGTGTCGTCTCAATGATGGAGGCTCCGAATAATACCGAAATAAAATCAAGCATCAAGTCAAAAAAAACAATTATTTCCTTGGCAGATATGACTGAAAATGCTTATTGTCTTTGCACGACAGGTGATGAATCCTAACGTTTAAGACTTGCAGGGTTGCTCATTAAGAATTCGGGAAAATTGTCTCCCGATTATTCCAAGGCCGACATCAAGAATTTTTGCCGCTCATGGATTATAGACTCCCATTTTTAGTCTATTACTGTCGTTCATATATGCTCGATCTCCGCATCTATCATCAAAATCTACCTTGAATAGACATACAGAGCTTAAATATGTGCTCTCCGCTTTACCGTCAAAAAATATTGATTGGAATCAAAAGTGTGTGAAATCACATAATCAATAGTCTACCTATCACAGTTCTCAGATATCTCCTTGAAGAAAATCTACAGGCGATCGCATCAAGCTTGAAATGATTGTGTATTCGATTAGGAAATTGGCATTGGTATGAAGCGTGATATTTGCTACGCAACGCTTGCAATTGGCTATGAGTACAGAAAACATGCAGAAAGCTTGGCTAGGGACATAGAGAACATGTCCCCTGAGGTACCTTTGATAGTGCTTACAGATTATCCGCAAGCTTTTAGGACTTTCAAGAACGCTATTGCTATCAAACACATACGCCAATCGGCTGGAATTTACCACGATAAACTGTTGTGCTTAGAAAGAGGCTTTCAAGACTTTGATTGCGTTATCTTTTTGGATGCGGATTGTCGTTTGTTGAACGACTTTGCCTATTCTAGAGAGTGGAAATCGGGCATAACACCAGTGACTTGCTGGAGCTTCAAAAAGCATTTTCCGCAAGGTATAAAGTTTTCTGATCGAAATCCTAACAAATACCACACGAAGAAAAAAAAGCGTGATTTAGCTTATTCTGCAGCAAAGAATCTGGGCGTTACTATCGAAGAGTGTATGTTTGTGTATGAAGGAGCTTTTGTCGTTAGGAAAGATGCGGGCAAAGAAACAGCTTTTGTCGAATTATGGAAACAGCTTCGAGGGCACTTCGAGAGCGATGAAATTTATGATGGAGAAGGTGTTTCAATGGGGTTGTCTGCGAAAAAGTCAGGCTTGAAAGTTCATCACTACATATCTGGATATCCGGAAGTTGCCGACGATGCTGAACATCGTGGGGTGTATAAAGACAAGCTTTTTTATAAATTGTTGATTCATAATGATAAGGATGGTCTTTCTGAAGAAACTTGCAAGAGAGTAATTGAATTTGACAATCAAAGAAAGCGAATTGCAGACCTTCCTTTTCCCATGAAAGTCATGAAAAAGACTTCTCGGCTAACATCTAAGATTCGTCGAAAGCTACGATTTCAAGAGTTCATAGTCTTAAGTTCTCGGGATTAAGTGCCTTTGAGATAAGGTGCCTGATTCTGCTAGAGAAAGGTTTTACGGAGTATGCTGCAACTCAATGTTTGGAGGCTAATTCCAAAAATCTGGGTTTCTTCGAACACTCAATGCATCTCCTGAGAATCATGTAGTCACAGTTTTCGTCCCACCCGAGTAAAATGAAAATCTATCATTACAAGCCAACTCAGGAATTTGTTAATTTTGGAGATGATTTGAATCCTTGGTTATGGAGAAAACTACTGCCCGGAATTATAGACAATAACGAATCGCAATCATTTATCGGTATTGGTACTCTAATTAATGATTCTATTGTCAGGCGAACGAGTGACTCAGAGCATAGGATCGTTTTTGGTACAGGGGTTGGATATGGTAAATCTATTCCCAAGTTAGATTCTTCTTTTCATATTTACTGCCTGCGTGGCCCATTATCGGCAAAGGCCCTAGGGGTTTCATCGTCTTTAGCAATCGTTGATGGAGCTTTTTTGACTCGTCAGTTATATCGGTATGGGAAAGGGAAAAAATACAATTACTCGTACATGCCTCATTTTGAGCTGTTGGGAAAATCCTGGAAGATCGTATGCGAAGAATTGGGATTTGGCTACATTGATCCCAGGGATTCTGTAGAGAATGTATTAGATAAGATCGATGAGACTGAAATTTTATTGACCGAAGCAATGCACGGTTCAATTCTGGCTGATGCTTTCCGAATTCCTTGGATTCCTATTGTGACGACACCTAATATTTTGCCGTTTAAGTGGCAAGACTGGTGTAACTCTATCGGTTTAGAATATGAGCCAAACAATATTTCTAGACTGCATGATGTCGGCGATAAAAGAGACCTTTTATCGCCTCTGCGAGAGGCCAAAGGCTGGTTGAGGCGAAGAGATGCCGCTGCCAGTCTTAAAAAAATTGCTACTACAGTTAAACCCTGCTTGAGTACTGATAAGGTTGCAGAAGATTTGACTGAACAGCTGTCTGAAAAGCTTGACTGCTTCAGAGCTGACTATGCAGCTGGAAAGTTCGCGTCTGATTAATTGGAGAGGGACGATCTGAGGGAAGTCATGTTGATGCCCAAAAAACTCCTTGAAAGCCAGGCTTAG
>CALCPB010000375.1 GCA_937897665.1 uncultured Halomicronema sp.
GGTGTCTGATTACTCCTCCGCATCTTTGATCATCTGCTGCACTTTTTCTTCGCTGAGGGTGGCAGAGCCTTGAATGGTCAGGCTTTGTTCGCGCCCGGTGGTGCGATCCATCGCGGAGACTTGCAAAATGCCGTTAGCATCGATGTCAAAGGCCACCTGCACCTGGGGCACGCCGCGCGGGGCCGGAGGAATGCCCATCAGCTTAAAGCGGCCCAAAGCCTTATTGTCAGCAGCCATTTCGCGCTCGCCTTGCAGCACATGCACTTCCACCATTGTCTGATTATTTTCTGAGGTGGAAAAGATGTCTGATCGCCGCACCGGAATCGTCGTATTGCGGGGAATCACCTTTTTCATCACGCCGCCAATGGTTTCGAGGCCCAGAGATAGAGGCGTGACGTCGAGCAGCAAAATGTCCTGCACTTCTTGGGTGAGAATACCTGCTTGAATCGCGGCACCGCCCGCCACGACTTCATCCGGATTCACGTTCTGATTGGGCGGTCGGCGAATCAGCGATCGCACCATGTCATGCACCATCGGCATGCGACTACCGCCGCCCACCAACACCACCTCATCAATCTGATCGGGGGTGAGCCCGGCATCGGTCAGGGCCTGCTTCAGCGGCCCCCGCAACCGGCTCATCAGATCGCCACATAAACCTTCAAACTGCGATCGCGACAGGGTTGTCTCTAAATGCTTCGGCCCGTCAGCGGTGGCGGTGATAAAGGGGAGGTTGATTTCTGTAACGTTCACGCCAGAAAGCTCAATTTTGGCTTTCTCAGCGGCCTCGGTTAGGCGCTGCAATGATTGGCGATCGCGGCGCAGATCCACGCCTTCTGCTGCCAGAAAATCGTCTGCCAGCCAGTCCACAATTTTCTTATCAAAGTTGGTGCCGCCGAGCTGCGTATCCCCCGCTGTTGAGCGCACCTCAAAGACGCCATCGCCCACATCGAGAATCGACACGTCAAAGGTGCCGCCCCCCAAGTCAAAAACCAGCACCGTTTGGCTGTACTGCTGGTCGAGGCCATAGGCAAGCGCCGCTGCTGTCGGCTCATTCAAAATCCGCTTCACTTCTAGCCCGGCGATGCGACCGGCATTGCGAGTGGCCTGCCGCTGCGCATCGTTGAAATAGGCCGGTACGGTAATTACGGCCCCGGTCACCGGCTGCCCCAGATAGCGACTCGCTTCTTCTGCCAGCTTCCGCAGAATCATCGACGAGATTTCTTCAGGGGCAAACTCTTTTTCTAGCCGGGGACACTGAATCCGAACTTCATTGTTGTCACCCCGACGAATGGTATAAGGCACACGCTTCGAGTCAGCTGACAACTCGCCGTACTTACGGCCCATGTATCGCTTCACCCCAGCAAACGTGTTTTGGGGATTGAGGACCGCCTGCCGCCGCGCCATTTGCCCCACTAGGCGCTCGCCGTCTTTGCTAAACGCCACGACCGAAGGGGTTGTCCGCATGCTTTCTGCATTGGCAATGACGATGGGCTTGCCGCCCTCCATCACCGAGACCACTGAGTTGGTTGTACCCAGGTCAATCCCCACAACTTTGCCCATTCGTCTCGTGTCTCCTCGTTCGTCCCGTATCCCTAACTGTGCGCTCGAACTATTCGCTCGTCTCTCAGCTTGTCGTGCCAGCGCCAACCCTGCTGTATGAAACGCCACCGATGGCTGTCGGCGGTCCTGACTATCTGCTAACGGCTGTCGACTCAATTATCGTGATCAGCACCAGTCGTCAGGACCAGGATCGCTCCTGTTACACCATCACTCGTTACACCATCATCAATATATATGGTAGACCTTTGCTTTCGTTGCCCGAGGGATATCCGCACTCAGACCCAGAGTGAAATTCATAATTCAAAAGATTTTCGGTAGCCGCAGCGATCGCTTTTGACGTTCTCAATGTTTTGTTACCGCGATCGCGCCGCTGAGGAGCAGGCGTCACACTGAAGTTTTGCGGCGGGGCCGAGCGCTAGGCATCATGCTGTCGTTCAATAAAGGAGCGTCCCGCCATGAGCGCGGCACTGCTGGTGGTATAGCGATACCCATCATTCAACACATCTAAAGCTGAATTAATGATCCAGCACTGGTAACCCTGTTCGTGGCTATGGCTGACGCCAATGATCCAGCCCGGCATCGCCGAAAGTTGAACAAACTGAGTGCTTTCCATAGAACTGCCCAATTGTTAATTTAATCTTAAGCTACGACTGGGCAGAAAACGAATCTGCATAAATAGCAAAATCCGATCAAAGAGTTTCCCGCGGGCAGCGAGCCACCGCGATCGCCGCGCGTGAATGCCGAGTCTCAATACATTAAATTCCCCATACCCTCTTAAGCTTCCAGCAAGATAGGGGCACC
>CALCPB010000376.1 GCA_937897665.1 uncultured Halomicronema sp.
CTAAACCGCGAGAGATTTGGATCGGCGTTGGCAAAAATTGTGAAAAGAAGTGTCACAAAATTGCCTGGAAAGACGACAACACTTGGGCTCGCTATCCGGGTGAATTTATCTGGAATCTGCAAGCTCCGGCGGGCCATTTACCCCTCACCAATCAGCTCCGAGGTGTCAGAGTGATGGACGCGTTGTTGAATCATCCCGCCTGGCAAGCTGAGCGTTCGTAAGCTGAGCGACACTTGGTGGCGGACGAGAATGGTCTTAAAGCAGTAAGTCTTGAGCTTCTTGCAATTGTGTTTGCCAGACGCGTTGCCCCAAAGTTATGAGCAGCAGTGCGATCGTGATGATCGCAAAAATACCGGCAATCAAAAATTCACTTGTGATGGGCTGCACGCCCAAAGCCAGCACCATTTCCGACACGGCCAAATAGGCGAAGTACAAAAAGATGCTCAGCTCAACCCACGAGCCAATCGCGGTAAACCGAGCCAAACCGACGGCGTTGTCAAACTTTTTGGCTTGCCAGTAGCGACGCAGGAGAATAGCGGGCCAGGCACTCAGCATCACCAGACCAAACACCACAAATCCCACCAGCGGAAAGCTACCCAGTACCTGAGCTTGGCTCCATTGCGCCGTGGCGGCGGTTTTGCCCGGTCCGGTCACCAGGGCATCAATGGAAACGGCCCAGACAGCCGCCCAAAAGCGCGAATGCTGCGATAAGAATCGGTAGAAAAAGTCATCTTTGGCGGCGTCATCGTCGTCAGTCTCCGCGTTATTGTCTAAACCGGCAATGTCGCGCACCACATCGTTGATAAACCACACCATCACGACAAAACCCGCCCCATAAATGCCGGCCTTGAGGGAGGGAAACGAGCTAGCGGCATACCAGAGACCAATCAGCCCAATCATCGGAAACACCGTATGAGTGAAGCCGATCGCGGCCGCCCAAGTCAAGGCATCTCGTACGGTTTCAAATCGTTTGAATCGGCCGATGGTCGCGATGACGGCGTCAGCCGCAATACCAACACCGATTGCCCCGTTGATGAGTAAATACTGCAGCTTGGCCGAAGAATAAAACCAGATACCGGAGTGTGCTTTAGCAACGAAGGTTAGGTCAGTCGCAACCGAGGCAGCACTCAAGGCCAAGAACTACACTCGGAAACGCGATGCAGCCTGTTGCACGACCACATACCTTACATAGAGTAAAAGACTTTCTGCCCTGAAAGTCCCCCAATCAGGAAATTAGTCTTGGCTTGCTCACGGTCAGGGGGCTGGCGATCGCCTATTGCTTCATAAAAGCCGAGTCGCTTTTGATGACATCTCGTCCCGTAATCAGTCGAGCGCCCTGGTTGCGCGTGAAAAAGTTCCACATCCACTGAGTCATGACGATGACCTTATTATCAAACTCGATGAGGAACATGACGTGCACTAGGGCCCAAACAACCCAGGCAGGGAAGCCGGTCAGTTTTGTCCAGTTCAGATCCACCACGGCAGAGCTGCGACCAATAATCGCGAGGCTACCGCTGTCGGTGTAGTGAAAAGCCGGAGTCGGTTTGTCGCGCAGGCGATCGCTAATCAACCGGGCAACGTATTTGCCCCCCTGCATGGCAACTGGAGCTACCCCCGGCAGGGGTTTGTCGTCTTGGTGAGCGTAATGGGCCAAATCGCCAATCACATAGATGTTGGGGTAGTTCGGCACGCTGAAGTCAGGCTCTACCATAATGCGGCCCGCGCGATCGCTGGGGGCGTTAGTCTTGGCGGCCACCACTTTGCCGAGGGAAGAGGCTCGCACGCCGGCGGCCCATAAAACGGTATGCGCTCGAATGGTTTCTTCGGTGTCGCCGCTCTTAAAGGTGACTTGGTCGCCCTCTAACGAAGTGACAAAGGTCTGAGTACGGACTTCAATGCCCAGTTGCTGCAGATCCTGAGCTGCTTTTTCCGATAGGGAGGGCGCAAAGGGGGGCAGCACTCGATCCATCCCTTCCACCAAAATGATTTTGGTTTGCCTCGGGTCAATACTGCGAAAGTCCTTTTTCAGGGTGTGATAGGCCAAATCGGCGATCGCTCCGGCCATCTCTACCCCAGTCGGACCAGCACCGACGATGACAAAGGTTAAAAGAGCGGCCTGAATCTCAGGGTCAGGCTCTAACTCGGCTTTTTCAAAGGCCAGGAAAATGCGGCGACGCACTTCAAGGGCATCCTCAATGGTTTTAATGCTAGGTGCAATCGCTTCCCAATGGTCATTGCCAAAATAATGGTGAGCGCTGCCGGTGGCCAAAATCAGACTGTCATAGGGTACGACATCGCCATCTTTAAGAGTGAGTTGCTGCGCGTCAGGATCTAACTCGGTCACCTCGCCCAGCAAAACCTGCGTGTTTTTTTGGCGATTGAGCACTGACCGGAGGGGGGAAGCAATATCACCAGGCGAGAGACCACCGGTCGCCACCTGGTACAGCAGCGGTTGAAACAAATGAAAATTGCGGCGATCAATCAGGGTAACTTCGACCGGTGCTTGACCGAGAGATTGGGCAGCATAAAGCCCGCCGAAACCGCCACCGACAATGATGACGCGGTGAGGATGGCCAGTTTTAGACGAAGCGGATGCCGTAAATTTGGCGGGTGCAGTTTCAACCATGAAAATTAGCTAGCGGTGAGATTATCAAGTTAGGTAACGCAGGCTTATTATCCCCGACCAATCGTTTGGATCTTCAAAAAGTTGGTGCCTTGCGCATGATTTGCGGGAATTCCGCCCATCACGAGCACCTGATCGCCGACTTGGGCCATCTGGCCATCGAGCAGCGCTGTCTCCGCTAGCTGAGTCATGTCTTCAAAGGTGCTGGCTGATGAGCTGATCAAAATAGGTTTGACACCCCAGACTAAATTCAACCGATGGTAGACATCGCGATCGGGGGTGAAGGCGACTACTGGGACGCTGGGGCGCTCACCCGCCGCAATCAGGGCTGAGTAGCCTGATTCGGTGTAGGCCACAATGCACTGTAAATCCAACACCTGGTCAATCACATTGAGGGCTTCGCTGAGCGCGTGAGTGATGTCGTTTGAATCAGGGGGTTCATTGACAAAGCTCAAATCGGCTTCGACATCGGTAGCAATGCGAGCGAGCATCTCGACCGCGCGTACCGGAAACTTGCCCACGGCGGACTCACCTGACAGCATCACCGCATCCGTGCCGTCAATAATCGCGTTGGCGACATCACTGGCCTCCGCCCTTGTCGGTCGGGCATGTTCAATCATGCTTTCCAACATTTGCGTGGCGGTAATCACAGGAATGCTGCGCAAATTACAGGCCTTGATAATCCGCTTTTGCAACAGTGGCACTTTCTCCGCCTTCATTTCTACGCCTAAGTCACCGCGCGCCACCATGACGCCATCGGTGGCTTCTAAAATGTCGTTCAGGTTGGCGATCGCCTGGGGTTTTTCAATTTTGGCAATGACTGGAGTTTCCGGGGCACCTTCCGCTTTCAGCAACTGTTTGAGGGCCACAATATCGGCTCCCTGCCGCACAAAACTCAACGACACCCAATCAACTCCTTGGGAAACGCCAAATCGCAAATCCTGCTTATCTTTGTCAGTCATTGACGGGAGCGTCAGGCTGAGATCGGGTAAGTTAACGCCTTTGCGGCTTTTGAGCAGTCCCCCTTGCACAATTCGACAGATGACTTTAGGAGGCTCTACGGTTTCAATTTTGAGTTCTAGCAGGCCGTCATCTAACAGCACCATCATTCCCGGCTGCGCTTCGTCAGCCAGATACGGATAGTCAATTTCGACCCAGTCTGCTTGGTTAGCCGCTGCGCCCAAGGGCACCAAGGTAATCGTCTCGCCATCCACAAGGTCCATCACTCCGTCGGCAAGTTGTCCCACCCGGATTTTTGGCCCCTGCAAGTCTTGTAGCAGAGTGATGGGCGTATTGAGCTCTGAGGATACTGCCCGCAGTAGCTGAATCATGCGGGTGTGGTCTTCGTAACTCCCGTGGGAAAAGTTGAGCCGGGCAACATTCATGCCCGCCTTCACCATCTTGAGGAGGGTATCGCGGGAACTGCTGGCGGGGCCGATAGTCGCCACGATCTTGGTATGGTGCAAAAGCGGCTTCATAGGAATTTTGATGCCCGTTGCTTCCCGCCTATCATAGGAACTGTTGAGGCCATAGATTGTTGTTTAAAGGTACATTTGCCCGTTGCGAGAGAATATCTTTGGGCTTTGTCTGTTTACGCGGCTGACTTGGCAGCGATCGCGCCTATCGCGTTTGAGCGGGCATACTGAAGACGCATTTGTTGTGGTCAAACTCTTTATCTGTTTAGTTGATGTCCAATTCCCTCCCTTTGGCAGCTGGTTTCAGCGTGAGCAAACCAAACTCTTTGGGCATCGATTCGACCTTACAGGCGTTACCCCTCTACGATGCTCATCTCGACATCAAGACCTCAGGGCGCCGAGCAGCTGAACTGTTCAACCAATCCCCTGAGCTGCCGGGTCTCTTATTGATCGATCAGCAGACTGCGGTCGGTGTGCTCTCGCGCTATCGATTTTCCGACTACTTATTGCGCCCGCGAGGTTGTGAGCTGTTTCTATCAGAACCTCTCTCAGTGCTTTACAGCTATGCCCGGATCGAGCCTTTAGTATTTGCTGCCGACACGCCAGTATTAACAGCGGCACCTGTCGCGCTACGGCGACCCACGGCGTTACAAGGGGAGCCCCTACTCGTCAAAACGGCAGCAGGCGATCGCCTGCTCAACAGTCACGATCTCAATAAAGCCCACTGGCAAATCCGCGGTATCGAAACTCAAGTGCGCTACGAACGCACCCAAGCCGCGATCTTACAGAGCCAAAAAATGGCAGCTCTAGGTCGACTCGTCGACGGTGTTTCCCATGAAATCCTGGATCCTCTCGGCTTTGTTGGGGGCAACCTGATTCACGTTGATCACTACTGTCGGCAGCTATTAGCCTTGATCGCAGCCTATGAGCAATTGTTACCCGCTCAGGAACAGCCCTCCACACTTACCGCCTTAAAAGAAGAAATTGAGCTAGAGTTTTTGCAAGCTGATTTGCCCAATACCCTCAACAGCGTTAAAAGCGGCGCCGAAAGGCTTAAGCAGTTAGCCAGCAGCCTGCAAAATTTTTGTCACATCGACGAGGTATATCCCAAACCTGCCGATGTACACAGCCTGATGAATGGCATCGTTTTATTACTCAAGAGCCGCTTAACCACTCAGATTGAGGTGGTTCGGCACTATACATCCCTGCCACCCGTGCCGTGCTTCTCAGGTCAACTCGGTCAGGTTTTGATGAATGTTTTAACCCATTGCATTGACAATCTATTGAGTTCAGCGGCTCGTCAGGCCGTAGATGCTGAACTCAAACCGGCTGACGCCACGACTCCAATCACGGCTACGCTGGCACCAAAAATCACCTTGACGACTCAAATCGATGATGGAATAGAGACTGATGTCAGCAGCCAGCGATGGGTTTCGATCAAAATTGCGGACAATGGTCCCAGCCTGCCGAGGCTAATCCATCAAGATATTATCGACTCTTTTACTGTGCAACAGCGCCTCGAACGAGAAACGGATTTGGCAGTGAGCTACCGCATCATTACGGCTAAACACGGCGGCCAATTCTGGGTGAGATCGCGGACGCCCCACGATCTCACCTATTACGCTGATGCGGGCATCGAATTTGAAATTCGACTACCGCTTTACAGTAGATCTCATTGACCGGGAACCCAATTCCAGACTCGGGAAAGGATTCGACCTCCCTGACCGTCAATCTTGACTGAAGAACAGTATCTTTTAAGGCTTCTTGTAGACATATTCAATCAGGATGTGTATGATGAGTAACTGTCGCTGAAGCGGAAACTGGACAACTTGTTCCAAGTCTGTAGCGACGAATTCTGAATTGCCTCTTCGGCTAAATTCTTGCCTATAAGCGCCATCGTTCAGCGATTTGCTTGAGCGAATTTAAGTGTGGTGCGGTAAGCGCTTTTCAAAGGCGTATTTGGGGGGGTGTCCTGTTTATGAGCAACCTCCTTGGTTTGTGGCCTTCGGCTTCAAACTTTTTGAGCGTGTGCAGTCTCTACGGTATAGATTGTTCGCTCTGTCAGTAACGTGTAGCAACGGAGACGGGTAACAGTGTCGGTTGGGATTCTTGGAACCAAGTTGGGAATGACCCAAATTTTTGATGACGAGGGAAACGCCATTCCCGTCACTGTCATTGAGGCTGGCCCCTGCGTCATCACTCAAGTGAAGACTGCGCAGACGGATGGCTACACCGCTGTACAAATTGGTTATGGCAGTGTGACCGAGAAAGCTTTGACGAAGCCTCAGTTGGGGCATCTAGCGAAGTCAGGAGCAACGCCTGTCCGCCACCTGCAAGAATATCGAGTCGCGGAGACCAATGCGTTTGAAACCGGTCAAAACATTACCGCTGACCAGTTTGAGTCGGGCCAGTTGGTAGATGTCACAGGCACCAGCATTGGCCGAGGCTTTGCTGGTAACCAAAAGCGTCATAACTTTAGTCGGGGACCAATGTCTCATGGTTCCAAAAATCATCGACTACCAGGATCGATTGGCCCTGGTACGACGCCAGGTCGAGTTTATCCGGGCAAAAAAATGGCCGGTCGTTTAGGGGGCAAGCGTGTGACCACTCGGAAACTCCAAGTGGTTCGCGTAGATGCTGATAACAATTTATTAGTCATCAAGGGAGCGATCCCTGGCAAACCTGGCATGCTACTGAGTATTTCGCCAACCAAAGTTGTTGGTTGAGCGGTTGGCTGACTGGACGCACGGCGAAAAATAAACGTGAACGGGAGGAAGAGATGTA
>CALCPB010000377.1 GCA_937897665.1 uncultured Halomicronema sp.
CCCAGCGACTCCAACGAGACCTGTGGAAAGCCTGCTTGCGAGGATGCTGGGGGCGATCGCAATCCTGTCAGTTCGACTGAGAATCTTCTTTTCTCATTTTCTCCACGGCTTTCGCTGCCGGGGCCAAGGCGGCAACAGGAGAAAACTCAGGGCACTCCCTGCTGGCAAAAGTTGCAGCGAGAATCCCCTCAGCTGGTCAAACTAACGTACGGTCAGAGGCCCGTCGCATGGCAAAGGACACTTTGATCAAGCCACTTGGGATGGTTGAAATCGCTATCTAATCGGCTGTTCAACTCCGATTTCCGACCTCTCCATGCAGAATGCTGCCCAACCAGCCCTATCAACTTATTGATAACCAGCCGCTTGCATCTGAAAAAGCTGTGCGTAACGGCCCTGCTGCGCCAGCAGTTCCTCATGGGTGCCATACTCAACTACTTTGCCTGCGGCTAGCACCAAAATCTTGTCCGCCCGCCGTACCGTTGAAAATCGATGAGAAATCAGAATTGCCATTTGATTTTTAGTTGCGACTCGAAACTGGTCAAAAATCTTAGTTTCAGCCTCTGCATCCATCGCTGAAGTCGGTTCATCGAGCACCAACAGATCAGCATCTTGACGCATAAAAGCCCGCGACAGCGCCACCTTTTGCCACTGCCCGCCAGAGAGTTCTTGCCCCCCTCTAAACCACTTACCCAGTTGGGTTTGAAACCCTTCGGGCAAAGAGTCAATAAACGGAGTGGCGGTGCCTTTATCCGCCGCCGTTGTCCACTGTTTTTCGGCTTCGAGATGCTGCACGTCACCGACGCCGATATTTTCGCCAACAGTGAACTGATACCGCACAAAGTCCTGAAAGATCACGCCGATGCGTTCTCGTAGAACATCGATATCCCATTCGTTCAGATCGCGGCCATCCAGCAGGATGCGGCCCTGGCTGGGGGTATAAAGCCGGGTCAGGAGCTTGATTAAGGTGGTCTTGCCAGAGCCGTTTTCGCCCACGATCGCTAATTTTTGACGCGGTTTGAGATGAAAAGAAACGTCGGAGAGCGCGACTCTAGTGGAACCAGGATAGGTAAACGACACCTGCTCAAACTGCAACCCAGCTGCGGGATCATGGCCCGATCTTGCATAACCCGTCAATTGCGGCACCGGCTGCTCTAAAAATTCATAGAGATTAGACAGATACAGGCCATCTTCGTACATGCCACCGATAGAGGTCAGGATAGCCGAGAAAGCATTTTGACCCTGGCGAAAAACCGCCAAATACATCGTCAGGTCACCTAGGGAAATACGTCGCCCAATCGCCGCCAACACAATCCAGCCATAAGCTCCGTAAAAGGCAGCAGTGCTGAGCAATCCCAGGCCATACGTCCAGCCGCTCCGGCGCACGGTCAATGCGCGATCTTCATCATAGAGTCGGTTGAAAATTGCCTGATACCGACTCAGCAACATCGTACCCAATTGAAAGAGCTTGACCTCTTTGGCAAAGTCTTCGCGTCCAAGCAGCACTTCTAGATAGTTCTGCTGACGAGTTTCAGGCGATCGCCAGCGAAACAGGCGAAAGGCCTGACCCGCAAATCGCGTTTCGGCGATGAAAACAGGAATGGTCGCCCCCATTAAAAGCACCACCGCCCAGCCCGAAAACTGCAGTAGCAAACCGCCGTAGGTCAGCAGCGACAACGTATTTTGGATCAGGCCAAAGGTGCGATTGACCATGCTCAGCGGTCGGCTCGAGGCTTCGCGGCGAGCCCGAGTCATCTTGTCATAAAATTCGGAGTCTTCGAAATAGATTAATGGCAGGGCTTGAGCCTTTTGCAAAATCAGCAGGTTCACCTTTTGCCCTAAGAGGGCTCGCAAAAGAGCCGTGCAGAGATTGAGCCCTTGACGCGCCCCCGCCAACAGAGTCACCAGAACTGCCTCAATGCCCAGATAGGTGAGCGCTGAATTGCGATCAGCACTCACACCCGATTCTGCCGCTTTGATAACCGCGTCAACGATGAGCTTGCCAACATAGGCGATCGCCCCTGGTAGCAATCCCGCTACCAAGGTACAAAACGCCAGCAACACAGTTAGCCGCCAATGGGTTTGCCAAACGAGCTGAATAGCTCGTCCACAATATTGATAAATTTCGAGGGATTCACGTGTCGATTGCCCTCTTCGTCGTAGGGCTTGGCTCCAATGCTTTAGTCGTCGTCTCACCATACATTAAGCATAATCGGTGAGTAGATGTCTTTGGTCCACCAACCCAGCGTCACGCTGCCATCGATTCACCGCGAAGAGCCCGGCTTTCCGACAGAAACCTTGTCTCCTGCAGCAACGCTGGGGAGTCTCCGTCAAGGCTGAAAGACCAAGCATTTAGGAACGCTAAACGTGCAAGTCTTGGATGGTAAGCTGGGCGGCTCCTTGGCCGGCTGCATGATGAGGCCAAAAGGATTTCACCTTTTCACACAGCCAAAAAACCGGACTGACCAAACTGTAGCAGTACAGTGCCATCTCCCCGGCCGGTACGGCTTCTGTCCAAATCTGAGGGCCGTACTTGAGTAGCTGTCGCAAGATTCGGCGACTATCATTCAGAGCATAAACGGGCACCATTAAAGGCCGCTGCCACCGGGCACAGCTCAGCATGCGAGTGCGAAAGCGACTCAAACCAATACCGCGCATCAAACTCACGAGATAAGTTCTTTCCAACCGATTGCGAGGAATTTTGTGAGTTAGCCGCATGCCAGGGTTGTACCAAACCTCCCAACCAGCCTTCTGAATCTGGATCACCGGTTCGAGATCTTCAGCCACATCGCGATCGCGAACTCGAATGCCCCAGCTTTCCCCATCCGTGGTAGCTGCCAACCAAGCCTGTCGTCTAACCACCAAACCCGCCCCAGGAGGCAGTAGATTTTTCTCGTGATCATACAGCAGTGCATTATCCCCTCGTTCAGTCAGGGCCAGGATTGCCGCCAGTCGATTGAACCCCTGCGGCGGCGAAGTTTCAAACTTGCCCGCAAGACGGCTCCCAAATGCTCCGGCCTGTGGATAGTCTTGAGCGAATTTAACTGCTCTATTCACCCAAGTTAGAGAGGGCAGGTTATCGTCATCCAGGAATCCGACCAAGGGGCTACGAGCCAGGCGGATGGCCCGCTGTCGAGCAAAGCCTGCACCTTGAGTCGGCTCAAACGCGTATCGCAAGTTCGACCAACCCTGCTGATAACGGCGCACGACTGCCGCTGTCTGGTCAGAGCTGTTGTTATCGACAACAATAATCTCCCAACGAATGTGTGTCGTTCCCAGCTGCCACTTCAGGCGTTCTAACACTTCAGCAATACGATTAGCACCGTTGTAGGTGGGAATAGCTACCGTAAAGTCACAAAAGAAACCCGTCACAGTCATCTCAGTCGCCCTGCATTAAAAACTCGCAAACTTCACAGATATGAAGATTGTTTATTAACAAACAAGAAGCACCTTTTGTGTAGATTTAATGAAGCAGATAAATAAATCGTTGACAGATCTCGAATCAGCTCAAAGACGATTCCTATATGTCTTTCGGGAAGATAAGAACTGTCGTCAAAAGCGTTGTCGCTACAATTCAACAGATTAATGAATGCCTCTATTCTTCTCTATGCTTCTAAATTATCTAAGAATTAAACTTGCTTTTTAATCAGTAAATATACGCAAAAGCAATATAATAATTTCAAGAAAAATACATTATTCAGGGTTCTTACGTACTTAAGTTACCTGATGAGCTATCTCTTGAGTCCTCTGGAACCTCAATGATTATCCCCGAATCTCCACCCAGGCTCAGTGGGTATCGAAATTTTAATAGGTTTAGCCTCAGGAACTTTGTGGAAATAGTATTATTTAGTACGTTGTCATCTATAGGGCCTCCGGACGAGACACACATATTTTGGAGAATATGCGGACTTTTCGAACAGCAGAGCTCAAAAAACGAGTGGAATATGAAGGCTGGAAATTCCGGTAATTCCAGCGCCTAGCAGCAGGGTGACTCCATTGAGAATGCTCCAGAAAATTTTCAATCAGGCCTAATCAACGCCAGCCTGGTGAAAGGATAATCCCTGCCTTACTTTGCCCATCTCAGTGACAGCGAAAACAGCTGATCAAACCCCTGACAGACAAGTGCGTCCCTATTTCTATAGGGGTATCTGACCCTGTTGCTCACTTGCAAAGGGCTCTCGTTCAACGTGTGAAACTGCGCCGCACCCATACAAGAAAATCGGGGTTGCAGACATCTGTTTGGTTTTACTCCGGGCGTTACTGAATCGAGAGATGAACCTTGCTGGAACTGGAAACTCTTCGAACTTGAGCTCGTGAAGCAATAGCCGAATCGAGTGCGCCAGCATTTCTACAGACTGGGAATAGCAAAGGGGTTTGCGATGCGGGCGAGCGGAATAGTGACGTAAGCGCGTATTTTCGCCTGCCACCCGAGTCATGTAGGTTTTACTGACAATTGGGTCGCCTACTTGCTTTACTTAGGTGATCACCGTCGCACGCCTTTCACCCATTTGCTCACTCTACAACCCAGACCATTGGCATAGAGTCGGGAGGCATTCTCGTCTGAATCCCCGCGATGAGGCTCATAGGCATCAATAAATTGGCGACCACAAGCGAAACAAATGTGATTCCGACTGACTATTCCCCATTTTTGTCGACTATTCAGCGAAGCTGACTCGCACCGGCGGCACATCGTGCATCCCTCAGCCCAAGCCTAGGGGATACAAACGGTCGGAAAAGTCGTCTCTCAGTTCTGAAAGCATTGCCCTAAGGGACGTTTCCTATCCTGTCAGAATCAGGTTATCCTCTTAATCAATCAAGGCTGGGGACAGTTCTCAGGGCTGTCGTCGCGCGTGCCTGTCAGAGATGCGATGCTAGGGGGACTTGTCTATCGATCGCCCCAGCCGACTGTTTTGTCTAACCGCTGTGCACTCCGACTTTTAGACCCACCCCATTTTCAGGATTAATATAGCCAGATGATGCAGCACGAAATTCCAACCCTCGACCGCCAAGGCTTGAGAAGATTTGGCTTACTCACTGGGGCGATTATTGCTGTCCTCTTTGGGCTGTTGTTGCCCTGGCTGCGGGGGCACAATTTTTCGCAATGGGCGCTGTTGATCGCCGTCATTCTGGCGGTATGGGCGATCGCGGCCCCCTCAGCGTTGAATCCGGTTTACCGCGTTTGGATGCGCATTGGCTTAGTGCTCGGCGTCATCATTACGCGCATTACTTTAGGGGGCATTTTTTATGCGTTAATGTGGCCGATGGGGGTGATGATGCGATGGTTTGGCTACGATCCTCTCCATCGGCAGCGGTTAGCCGCCGCCGAAACCTACCGCACGGCGAGTCAAGTCCGCCTCAAGAAAAGCATGGAGAATCCCTATTAATGTTTGAAACCGCGATCGATTTCCTCAAAGATCTCTGGGGCTTTTTACGAGAGCGCAAAAAGTATTGGCTCGCACCGTTGATTATCACCCTTGTGCTCATTGGGGTGTTAATCGTCTTTACCCAGGGATCTGCGATCGCGCCATTTATCTATACACTGTTTTAGCGCTGTCCAGGTTTGAGCAACGCTGATGTGTTAGGGAGCCCAGTATGAAATCAGGCTGGTTGAAGCTGTTGTTCATTAACATTGGCTTGACGCTGGGCATCGTCTTTGGCCTTAACTTTTTGATTGCCCTGGTAGATTTCGTCGTCTCGATGACTGATGCAGCCTTGAGTGGAACTGCCGGTGTGGAAGTTGATCCTCGAGCCAACCTCCGCAATTACTCAGATAACCCCGATCTGGCACTGCAGCATTTTCAAGAATTTGAAGCCCTCGAAACGGAATATCAGTCTTTTGTGGCCTGGTCGCGCCAGCCCTTTGCGGGGCCAACCATCACCATTAATGAAGTCGGCGATCGCGTTCACACGGGCGCCCCTACCGTCACGCAGTCAGATACCGACGTGTATTTCTTTGGCGGGTCGACGGTTTGGGGTACCGGCGTTTTGGATGATCAAACTATTCCGGCTTACTTTCAAGACCTCTCTCGATTAGCCACCACCAACAAAGGGGAAACCGCCTATGTGAGTCGGCAATCCCTCAACAGTTTCATCAATTTATTGGCCAGCAATCCCAATCTTGACACGGTGGTGTTTTACGAAGGGGTGAATGACGTGCAATATCACTGTCGAGCTGATATTGGTGCCTTTGATCATGCGCGAACGACTCGGTTTCAGCAGGCGATCGCAGCCGATTCTGAGGAGACGGCTGACCGACTGCTATCGCCCACGGCCAAGTTTTTGTCCTACTTAGACGTCCTATTTTTGCGAGAAATTAGGCGCGTTGCGGTGGATATCGGTGAAGCGTTTGCCCCTGAACGTGAGGCCGAAAGAATTGACAACTCATTAATCTGCGATGATTCACCCGAGCTGGCCGAGCAAGTTGCCCAAAGCCTGCTGCTGCACTGGGAAACCGCTCATCAAATTGCCCAAGCCAGAGGGGTGCAGTTAATTGCCGTCTTACAACCCGTCTCCTACCTCGATGATTCGCCGGTCGATCATCTTGAACTCGATGCCGAACTCGGCAAGCAGTACGAGGCCGTCTATCCTATCGTGCAGCAACTGATCGAAGCGTCAGACAAACCCTGGATTTGGGACTACACAGACATTTTTGACGCGGACGAGTATGTCTATATTGATTTCTGCCATCTGTCTGGCAACGGCAATCGGCTCGTGGCAGAAAGGCTCCACCGCGATTTGCAGCAGTTTATGCCGCCTTCTTAAATTAGCCCGCTATTCTAGCAACACCCTAATCAAACAGCTCACACTGACCATGATGGCGGAGTAAATGGTCGCAGAGAACCAATGCCACCATGGCTTCCATCATGGGGACGGCGCGAGGCAGCACGCAGGGGTCGTGACGACCTTTGGCGGCGAGGACGGTTTCTTCTCCGGTATTCGTCACGGTGTTTTGCGCTTTGCGAATAGTTGCGGTCGGTTTAAATGCGGCGCGAATGACAATGTTTTCGCCATTGCTGATGCCGCCTTGAGTGCCGCCGGAGCGATTGGTGCGAGTGCGCCAGTTCCCTTCGTCGTCGGTATAAAATTCGTCGTTATGCTGACTGCCGGTTAACAGCGTGCCCGCAAAGCCCGATCCCAATTCAAAGCCTTTGCTCGCCGGCAGCGACATGACGCCCTTGGCGAGGTCGGCTTCCAACTTATCGAACACGGGGGCACCCAATCCTTTGGGAACATTGCGAGCCACGCATTCCACCACGCCGCCGATGGAGTCACCCTGATCGCGAATGGCTTCGATGCGATCGATCATGCGCTGGGCAGCTTCTGGCTCAGGACAGCGGACAATATTGCTCTCGACTTGCTCCAGAGTGACCACGTCGGGTTCAATCACGCATTCAATATCTTGAATGCGTTTGACATAGGCGAGAATTTCCACCCCGGCATATTGCTTGAGAATCTTTTTGGCGATCGCCCCGGCGGCCACACGACCAATGGTTTCTCGGGCAGATGAGCGACCACCCCCCTGATAATTGCGAAAGCCATACTTACTGTCGTAGGTAGCATCGGCATGGGAGGGCCGATAGGTGGTTGCCATCTCGCTGTAATCTTGCGGGCGGGTATCTTTGTTGCGGACCCAAATGGCAATGGGGGTACCGAGCGTTTTGCCCTGAAAGACACCGGACATAATTTCGCACCGATCGGCTTCTTTGCGAGGAGTGGTAATTTTGCTCTGGCCCGGACGGCGGCGATCGAG
>CALCPB010000378.1 GCA_937897665.1 uncultured Halomicronema sp.
GTGGCAACTATGATCTGCTCTTGCAGGTGTTTGGCAACTTAGTGGGCAATTCTCTCAAGTTCACTGAGGCGGGGGGCAAAGTGATGATTCGGGCCTATCGTTTGCCCCATCCCGATCATCCGGATAACTTAGATGAATTCATTCGGGTCGAAATCGCCGATACGGGGATTGGCATTGCCTCGGAGGATCAGGCGGCGATTTACGATCGCGATTTCCGAGTCGGAAGAAGACAACACACATTGGAAGGTACTGGTCTCGGCCTGTCGATTGTGAAAAATATCGTCGAAAAGCACAGCAGCCGGGTGCATCTGGTGAGTGAGGTGAACGTGGGCACCACCTTCTGGTTTGATCTCCCTGTCTTTCAACCCGAAGAACCGAAAGTCGTCAGTCTGATGCCGGATGAGAGTGAGTCGGCAACGACGGCTCAGCTGATGTCGGCTGGCAGCAACACCGATAATTAACGACCTTGACACCGTGTAAAAAGCGCGATCTTCGGATTGGGCGATCGCCCAGGGGCATTAATCTTCCGGCAAGATCCATTTCGGTGGCTGCGAGGCGCGCTCCATCATCTTTTTGCGAACGGCTTCCTCGGCCATTGACAGCATCTGATCGAGGGAGGTTTCTTCAATAAATTTTGCGGCGTTTTCTTTGTATTCCAGGTTGGGGCATTTGTCCCCTAGGATGCAGCCGTTTTTACAGGCTTCAGCACAGTTAACCGTTTCCATTGCTTTTTATTCCCAACTGCTTTGTTAACAGGTCAAAATACCGCGTCGCTTCGTTACGAAAGGTATTGTTTTGTCCCCCTACAGATTTTAAGGGATCGTCTCAGCACTGTCTTCACCGGTTGCGCCGAGCGGAATTTGCGCTCCCCATCGGGCGGTGGAGATCGCCCCAGCCGGCGTGCAGCAGCAGGAAGGTGTCAGCGTGAACGCTATATTGAACAGGATTATCGATCGCGATTGAGAGTTTGGGTATGACGGCAAACGTAGAGCTAGAGCAGCCTCCCATCACCTATCAGGGACAATTCGGGACCTTCACCATCGAAGAGACGGATCGCCAAGACGTTGTTTGGTATCGCGCGGGTCTGGCGATCGCGGCCCTGAGCTTCGGCCTCGGGACGCTCGGTATTTTGCGGTATGGCGAAGTGGACTGGGTGGTGCAGGGCGTGAGTGTGCTCTACACATTTTTCTGGCTGGGGCTGGGGCTCAGCCTGCTCAAAATCCACATTTACCTGAGGCCGCTGCATCGCCTGTTGCAGGCGTTTTGGCTCGTGGGTGGGGTGGCCTCTTTAGCGATCGCCCATTTTTCGCCAGAGCCGTTTGCCCTCACCGTTTACCATCAACCGACTACCCTATGGGGCGTCGGCTTCACCTTTGCGGCTCTCACCGGCATCTTTTTCAAAGAAGCCTTTTGCTTCAACCGGGTGGAGACTAAAGTGTTGACTCCGATCGTGCCCTTTTTGCTATTGGGGCATTTGTTTCAGTTTTTGCCCCCCGTTTGGGAAGCGCTTTTACTGGCTTTTTGGGCGATCAATTTTGGTATCTTTGCCCTCCGGAAAGTGGTGCAGCCGATTCCCCCTGATATTGGCGATAAGAGCGTGTTCGATTATCTTGAGCAGCAGCGTCAACCCTCTGCGTCTACTGTTTAGAGCTTTGATCAATGAGGCATAGCTGCCTGGGGGACGGGTGTTACCGTGCCCGTTCCATCAACTCCCACAACGTTATCGGTCATGGGCTCGCTAGACCAGACGCTCACACTGGAGCTGCGGCACTTGACCGCCTTCGCCAGATTGAAGTTTGTCTCAAAGTCACGCTCACCCCGCACGGTATCGGGCCAAGAATGGTACAACAGGGGCTATAGAGACTGCTACTGCGAGTTATGAGTTCCTCTCCCCGACGGCAATCTAAACGGTCTGTTACCCCGCCTGCGGTGAACTCGACCCGAACTAAACAGTCTTCCCGCGCGCGATCGCCGCTTCAGACCGCTTCAACCAGCCGTGCCGCTAAACGAGTGCCGACTTTGGGGCGACGATTCTTAGCCTGGAGCTTAGAAGTCGCCATCCTGACTGCCAGCGTGGCGCTGCCCTTTTATTTGGGCAGTCAGGCTAACAAAACCTTTGATCACACCAAGCGTGATCTCTCACCGACGCTGCAGTGGGTACAAACCGGAACGGCTAAGGCGTTGGGGTTATCGCCGCGATCGCTGCCCACGCAAGTGACACCGTTGACCAATCTGCTATGGTCTGCTGCTTTGGGGCTGCCGCTCATCTTGGCTGCTGGCCATATTTATCGGGTGGGGCGCTTGGGGCAGAGTTGGCCTAAGCAGTGGCTGGGGGTGCAAGTGCTGGCGCTAAATGGTCAGATGCCGGGCTGGCCCAGAATAATCATCCGCGAAGGTGTGGGGAAATGGGGCTGTCCGCTCTTGGTGGCCTACGGCGTGTGGCAATTGAGTGGAGCCTTTCCCGTTGTTGGCATGCTGGTGGGGCTCAGCGCGATCGCCCTCCTCGGTGAAAGTTTGACTGGGCTGGGCAACCGACCCAGACGTGCCTGGCATGATTGGGTCGCGGGCACCTGTGTGGTGGATGAAGACACGGGTGCCATGATTCATCTGTCGAGCCTGTGGCACGCTGAAGCGAAGGTGCCGCCAGGTCTGGGGCGTTCAGGCCGATGGGCTCAAGCTATGGGACCCACGTCAGTGGTGATCAAGCCTCACCCGCTGGGCTGGCCAGACTCCGAACTCACCCTGTCGAAGGTGGGGCTGGGCTTAGGCTTGCTGCTGACCATCGGGGGGCTGACCGGGGGCGTGAGCTACTTTTTGCTCGGGCGACCTTCGACCGCCGCGGCCACGCCCGAGGAAAATTTATACGTCAACTTGGTCTCAACCCTGACCAACCCCGAATTAGACCCGGCGGCTCGCCGGGCCGCCGTACTGGCGCTGGGGAATCTGCCCGATGATCGCGTGACGCCACTCTTGGTTGATCTGATTGCGCAAACCGATGATTTGCTGTGGCTTGATGCGCTGCAGCAAGCGTTAGTCGCGCGAGGGGCAGAAGCATTTCCTCACCTGCGGCGGCTTAACCAGGGGCTTGCCGCTGACTTAAGGATGCAGGGCGAACCCGCGCGGCATTACACCACCCTGATACGACTGCAGACCACCAACCGCATTCTCACAAAATTAGTGATGCTAGAGGAGGGCGATCGCTCCCGTCCCCTTAACCTGACTCGCATGCATCTCGGGTTGATTCACGGGGGTGATGGCGAATTTCGGCTAGTGCTCAAAAATCAAGACCTGGCGGGCATTCAATGGCAAGGGTCGGTCTTAACCCAAGCGCAGCTCCAGGGAGCGAGGTTCTACAGCCTCGGCGCTGATCATCATCCCAACACCTACGATGATCGCGTTACTAATTTCAGCGAGGCCGACCTCAGCGACGCCAATCTTTCGGGTGCCGATTTGACTTTGAGTCAACTGGTGAATGCCGGACTGCTCCGCACCAATTTCAATCGCGCCGATCTCACCTGGGCCAATTTGAGCGGGGCCAATTTGGAACATGCCAGCCTGATTCAACCCGTGTTGGATCAGGCCACGCTGGCCAATGCCCGACTTTCAAAGGCGGATCTGACTGAGGCTCAGCTCTCTGGTGCCAACCTGGCCGGTGCTCGCTTAGCTGCGGTCAATGCTGCCGGAAGTACCCTGATTGCCGCCAATCTACAAGATGTCTCGGCTCCCGCCGCGATCCTGACCGATGCCGATTTGAGTGGCGCTAACCTCCG
>CALCPB010000379.1 GCA_937897665.1 uncultured Halomicronema sp.
CCTGTATGGTGAGGGCTTCGTCTAGGGCTGGCAATTCTTGGGTCGCTGCTGTCGCATCGTCAAACAGTGTGCCTTCAGCAGTAGCACCTTCGTTAAACAATGCGAGATCAGTGAGACCATCCGGCTCAACCGACGATGGACTGTCAGCGCCAGCATCGAATAGTGAGAGATCAGTCAGATCATCGCTCACGGCCTCAGCAGCTTCAAAGTCAAGGGAGAGATCTGATTCGGCAGCGATCGCCTCACCCATCAGTTCACTCAGGTCACTGTCGTCAGCGACCTCAGCATCAGCTGCTGCGACTTCATTGTCAAACAGCCCCCCCAAATCACCCTCAGCCTCAATACTTGCTGCAGCCGCGACGTCCAAGTCACTGGCCGCAGTCTCGTCCAAAAGCACGTTTAAGTCGGCCTCTGTAGCGGTTGTGGGGGCGGCGGCGCTGGTCGGCGTATCCGCGAAGATATCAGACAGTTCGGCATCAATGGCCTCGTCGTCACTGGCGATCGCCGACAGAGCGGCATCAATATCGCTCGTATCGCTATCGCTCGTATCGTTGGCGGTACCGAACAAGTCGCCTAGATCGGGATCGGTCGCGGCAGCATCGAAACCGAGCTCATCAAGCTCGGTCGCGGGAGCGGTGGCCGCCACGTCAACAGCCTCGGTGGGCTCGACATCCAAGCCGAGATCGGCAAAGTCATCAAAGTCTGAACTGGTATCGGGATCGGGCGACGCTGACGCTGAGTCAGTTGTGCCGTCGGACTCCGCACCCAGATCTAGGTCGGCGAATTCATCAAAGTCGGTTGAATCAGAACTGACTGCGGCTGATGGCGTCTCATTCGCTGACTCTTCAGAGTGACCCTCGGTCCATAGTTCGTCAAGCGCATCGAGGGCATCTTCGGCGGGGTCGTCCGCTGGCAAGTCATCCGACGACCAAGGGTCAGAAATGGCACCAAAAGAGCCTTCATTATTGTCTATGCTACCTAAGTCCGTCGCTGCAGTCGAGCGGGGTGTGGTCTCGTCGAGCGCCTCAGCAACGTCTAGATCAAGGTCAATATTGAGATCAGATTCGGGCGTGTCCAGCAGCTCGAAGGCATCCTCTGCAGGCGCTGCGTCCGTAATTACAGCCGGGATCTCATCGGTGATTGGGGTCTCGTCTGCCGCCTCATCATCAGCGGCTTCTGAAAAACTGTCGAGGAAGACATCAAGGCCATCGTCGTCGGCTGCATCGCCCAAGGCCAATTCAGCACTGTCCACTGCCGCTACCGGAGCGGCTGCGACTTCGAGGTTGAGCAGATCAGCGAGATCGTCTTCGACCTCACCAACATCGGAAGGCGTGGTCTCAGCGGTGGCTTCGAAGCCTGGTGTATCACCAAAGAGCTCGACGATATCGGTCTGCGTGGCTGAGGCTTCTTCGTCCAGATCACCGTCGAGTAAATCCGAAAAGTCGTCGGCAATATCAATGTCGGGATTGGGATGCTCGGCGATCGCCGCCTCGGAGTCAGAAATTTCTTCCCAAGGGGAGTCGAGTTCGGCCACTTCTCCTTCGAAGAGATCGGCGAGGCTATTCAGCTCAGCAGCACCCACAAACGGCTCGCGTGGGGCGGCTGCGTCCTCGAGTGTGCTGGGCTCAGGGTTAGCGAACGCCTCTAGAGAGGTACTGAGGTCATCACTGTCGAGATCAGCCGCCGCTGCCGGTTCGGCATCAGACAGATCTAACCAGTCAAGATCAGCAGCGGCCGCGGTTGCCGGGGCATCATCAGTACCAAAGAGATCCGCAAAGTCAGCGTCTTCAGTGTCTACCGGGATGTCTCCGAATAGATCGTCTATCTCTGCCGGGGCTGCTGCCTCAGCCATCACCGGCATCAGAGACGTCAGTTCGGCTGACACAGCGATCGCCTCAGCTTGCCCTGAGAGCACTTGTTCTTGAGCGCGTTTGAGTTCTTTGATGACGACCGGGGCCAGCGACCGGTAGGTTTGCTCTGGGTTGCCGACAGCTTGACTCGCGGTTGCCGTGAGGGCACACCAAGCCGTCAGGTCAAACTGCTCACCACTGCGCTTCAGGGTCTCACAGCAGGCCTGTAGCGCAGCACGACTAGAGGCTGAGTCAGCTTGCTTGAACAGCGTCAGCATTTCCCGAAGATGACTGGGGACATCACTGGTAAACACTAACTTAAGAGCACTGTCTTCACGCTCAGTGGCTAGGGCCGGTACTTTCGGTACTGCCGGGGCGACTGGGGCAGCTGGGGCGGCGGCAGGGGCCGCGGTGGTGTCGACCAAAGTGTTGAGATGAGCTTCGAGACGATCAAACACCGGCTCGACATCAGCCATTACCTCTTGGGCTTTGTCTTCGGTCAACCCAAACGGCCCCTGGAGTTCTTCTAAGAGCGCCTGCAGGCCGTCAAAGAGCTGGAGAAACATCGACTCCAGCGTTCTATCAACTTGGGTCGAGGGGGCTTCTTTGAGGATTTTGAAATAGTCTTCTAAGCGGTGAGAAGTGAGCTGAATGCTGTTTAAACTCAGCATGGCAGCCCCGCCTTTCACCGAGTGAGCGGCCCGAAAAACCTCATTCATCATCTCTCGATCTTGAATGGTGGCTTGAAGATTCAGCAGTCCCTGCTCAATCGTATTTAGGTGATCCTTCGCCTCTTCAATGAAGTATCCCAGGATTCTTTGCTGCTGTTCAGGCATCATGGCGGACTATCCCCCCTCGTGCTCGTGTGTGGTGCCCTTGAATTGATCGATCGCGGTATGAAAACTGACTTCCCCATGTCTGCTGCAGTCAGCTGGTTGGGCTAAACACACCCTTGCTGAGACATCTTAGTGGGTCGAAAATGTGTACTTTTACAGCACTTAATATTTCTGCAGAGTTGACCGGTGACTGTGTTCCCTCTAGCTAGCTGTATCCTCCGTTTTGTCTACCTTAAAGCGCTCTACTGAGGTGAGCAGGTCGCGGGCGACGCCCACCAGATTCTGCAACGAGCCTGACACCCGCTGAGATTCTTGCGAGGTTTCCTGCGCGGTCAGTTCCACCGATTGCATCACCTGCGCCACGGTTCGCGAAGTTTCGGTTTGTTCAACGGTGTCAGCGGTAATAGAGCGCACCAAGACGTCAATGCGGTTGGAGACTTGAATAATATCTTCCAGCGATCGCTTCGCCTGTTCTGCCAAGCGGGTGCCCTCAATCACCTGCTGGGTGCCTTCTTCCATCGCCGTCATTACCCCACTCGTCTCGCTTTGAATTTGCAAGACGATTTGTTCAATTTCTTTCGATGCTTTCGCGGCTCGGTCAGCCAGCTGCCGCACCTCATCGGCCACGATGGCAAAGCCCCGACCCGCTTCACCGGCGCGCGCGGCTTCAATACTGGCGTTGAGGGCGAGGAGGTTCGTCCGGGAGGCAATTTGAGAAATCAAAGCCACAATCTTCGAAATTTCTTGGGAAGACTCGGCCAGACGCTTCACTTTACGAGTCGTTTCCGCCACAGTTTCGCGAATTTCGAGAATACCGGCCACCGTCCGTTCCACCGATTCCCCCCCGCGCAGGGCAGTGGCCGAAGCTGACCGCGCCACCTCTTCCGCCTCACGGGCGCTTTCGGCCACCCGCTGAATCGAATCGGTCATTACCTGCACCGAATTTAAGGTGACGGCTAGCTCCTCGGCCTGTCGCAGCGCGTCAGCAGACAGACTGCGCGCAAAGGTTTCATTCTCAGCGGAGGCGTTACTCACCTGTCGAGCGGCCGCACTCACCTGTTGAACAATTTCCTGCAGGTTTTGAATCGTCAGGTTAAAGGAGTCGGCGACCGCTCCCAACACGTCAGCGGTAACTTCGGCTTGAACGGTGAGATCGCCTCGGGCCGCTCCTTCCACATCGTCGAGTAGACGAATCACTTGGCGCTGCAAATCTTCTTTGGCCTGTTCTTGCTCCTGCGCTTTGCGCTGAGCTTCACTAGTGGTGGTCAAGATCACTCGAGCCATCTGGTTAAAGCCCGTCGATAGCTGCCCCACATCGTCCTCCGCGTAAACAGTGGCGCGAGCGTTGAGGTTGCCTTGAGACACTGAGGCAAATTGTGCCTGCAGGTTTTCTAAGCCTTGTTTGGGCCTGCGGTTAGCCAGGTGCCCAACTCCGGCCGCAGTGCCGAAACCAGCTAGCCCAGCCGCGATCGCCATCGCCGGGGGAATGCCCCGAGGCAGCTTCTGTTCGGGCAACAGACTGGCCCCGATAAAGTTAACAGCAGCGACGGTGAAAGCTGAGACTAAGCCCGTCACGCCCGCAATCATGATTTGCTTTTTATCGATAGAGGCGTTTTCTAAAAACGCTAAGCTGCCCTGTTCAACTTGCGCTGAGGCCGTTTCATCGTCATCAACCTGGGCAAAGGCAGGCAGCTGATCCGCTGTTTCGGAGATGCTGAACATCTCTTCGTTCTCAAGACTGGCAGAGCTGTTGTCATCGAGGGCAAAGTCGGAGGCGCCGAAACTCGTCTCGCCCGTATCATCGTGGGCGTTAAAGCCAGAACTCCCGGCAGAAGGGCTAGTAAACCCGGCAGAACTATCCGTCAGCTCAAAATCAGGAATGCTGCCCAGATCGTCAAATTCATCAAACTCGTCTAAGAAATCGACGTTACTTTGACTACTGGAACTGTCATCAGCGATCGCCGCACCATTGTCAGTAAAGCTGAGCTCATCGTAGGTTTCACCCGTAGGGCTGTCGTCAAGCGGGTAAGCTGAACTCGAAAAATCCTCGGCAATTGCCGCCTCAGAAATATCGGGAGACTCGGCCACAGGTTCGGCCATAAATAGCGTTTGCTCATCGGCTCCCATTTCCATCGTGGCGTCTTCCGGCAGCAAGCTGTCATCGTAGTCGCCGTAGTCGAGTTCCTCTGCCATATCGAGCCCCGCTTCCATTTCGGTTGGAGCCGTTGCCACGTCAATATCAATCGCACTCGGGTTGGCCAGCGGTTCAGGATCAGTCTCAGCAGTTTCTAAATTTTCAAAGGCCGAAAACGGATCATCCCCCGTCATTTCTGATGCAGGCATGTCAATGTCTGACAAATCAAGGCTGGCACCAAAAGGCGTTTCTTCAGGCATATCGGCCAAGTCTGGCTCAGAAACGCTAGGAGCGGCGAAAGGATCTGCAGTCGCCGACGAGGCTTCAGAGACGGAGGGCGGAAAGTCTTCGGCGGGCAGATCAAAGGGACTGGCAAAGGCATCGTCGGCGTCAGTCAAGTCGTTGGACAACTCCAAATCAACCTCAGCTGCGCTCAGATTAAAATCAGTCAGATCTTCTTCTTCAAAAATCTCAGGCGCACCCGCATCGTGCTCGGCAAAAGCTTCTTGGGGAATTGAGAGGTCAGCCAACGTGGCATTGCCATCGGTCATGCTCTCAACGTCAACATCATCGGCACCGTAAGAGGACGTGGCAGCCGACTGCTCTTCGGCATAGGACAAGCCGTTGTGGGCAAAGTCAACAAACTCCGGGTCTGATGTGATGTTGAGCACCGCCTGATACTGATCGCGAGCTTCGCTATAGCGATGTAAGCCATAGCAATAGATATGCCCCCGGAGCAGCAGCACGCTGGGATCCGTAGGATAGTCGGCAGCAAGCTGATCGATAATCCCGGCAGCATCTTCGTAGCTGCCTTGCATGTAGGCTCTTTCAGCTTTCTGATATGCTTGAGTATAATCAGTGCTCGACGCCATTTCCTCTCTCCTGCCATTTAAGCAATCTAAATACAGCGGTTAGGCCGCCCAGCGAGCTGACCTCAGAACAGCGACGTGATCCAGTAGCCGAACCACTCGCTCAGAGTCATTTTCTTCCATCGCCCACTCTCCCTTCAGAAAGGGGGCCATCGTATCAGGCGTCCCCTGAGAAAGATTGAGGTTTTCGAGATCCATCCAATCTGTTCCAACAATCTGATTAACCGCCAAGCCTAACATAGTTCCCTGTTCTTCAACCGCAATGACAGGGATCTCAGGTCGGTCGGTATTCAGCTGCGTGGCATAACCCAGAAATTGACCTAAATCGGCAACCCAGATGACGCGACCTTGTTCATTTAGGGTACCTAACAAAAGCGGTGACACATTAGGAACTGCCGTAATTCTGTCAGGAGGGTGCTCAATAATGCGCCGAATTCCCGTCGCTGGCAGGGCAAACTCATCACCTGAAGTAACAAAAAAGCGCAGGTAAAGTTCGCCTTCGGGCGTTTCCAGTTCTTGCAGCTCGGGACCTTGTTCTTGCCCTCTGCCCGTTAAAAAATCGGGATTGCCGACCATCTGTTTCTCTATCCCTCACTACTATGCTCGAAGCAACTGTTTGACCGTACCAATCAGCTCTGTTGGTTGAAACGGTTTGGCAATGTAGGCATCAGCGCCTTGTTTCATGCCCCAATAGCGGTCAAATTCTTCCCCTTTGGAAGAACATAAAATAACCGGAACATGCTGGGTAATGGGGTCAGCTTTAAGCCGGCGGCAAACTTCATAGCCATTCATACGAGGCATCACAATGTCGAGCACGACGAGATCAGGATGTTCACCCGCTTGAATTTGTGCCAGGGCCTCAACGCCATCGGTTGCGGCAGCGACCTCTAAGCCATTTCCCCTTAGCAGTTCAGTGATCATTTCCCGTTGGGGAATACTATCCTCCACCACTAAAACCATGCTCATAATATTCAACAACTCGCAAATTGGCTTCCCTGATGCAATTTTTTAGATTTAATTGGCTGGTCTGAGCAATTACTACAGCTTGCTAACTGAATCGATATCCTGTGCTTTTTAAGGTACCCCAAACCTACAAAATGCTTGCGATCTGCATTAATTGGTTAACTTGTGATGGCTTGGCTGAATGGTGATTGGGGCTGCGAAACTCAAGATTGCCTCCGAACTAGATGTGATTGGCTAGCAGGTCGCTAGGTCTGCGGGTTCTCATCAGCCTCTGGTGAGCAATCAAACCCAGAGAAGACTAACCGTTGAAGCAGTCCTCAGAAATATGATTCGCCCCAAAACTATAGGCGGTTCCACCCCAAACAGAGCCTGCCAGAGCACCGCCATCATCTAAATATGTGTTGAAGTCAAGCAAATTTAGCGATGAAATTCTGATTTGGCAAGGGTTGGCCACGGCGATCGCGGAATCTGTTATCGATTCAACCGAGCCCATTGAGGCAGCACGGCATCGCTGGCATGAGCGGTCAGAGTAGTGGACCAAAGCCGTTTTGCCATGTTTACGAAAAGGCCGAGGGGTTCGTTTCTAACTCTGGATCATCTTTAATGGCCTCGGCCAAGAGGCGATCGGGGTTGAGTCGGGCCGGGTTGCCCAAGCCAACATACCGTTCCACCAGAGTCAGTAACTCTTGCGCGCCAAAAGGTTTGGTGAGATAGTCCGTAGCCCCAGCCATGCGAGCTTTAACGCGATCAATAAACCCATCTTTGCCCGTCAGCATAACAATCGGAGTTTGTCGAAAGCGGGTTGATTGCCGCAGCATGGCGCAGAGTTCATAGCCTTCGAGCTCTGGCATGGCAATATCGCAAAGAATGAGATCAGGCTGCAGTTGAAATAGCAGGCTGAGCGCTCGCAGCGGGTTGCCGATGGAAGTCGCCTCGTAGCCATGACTATCAAGAATTTGCTCCACGGTTTGGCGAATCGTGAGACCATCATCGACACACACAATGCGCGGCACTTGGGTGGCATGCCATTCTTCTGGGGCGCTGTCAGCGGTGGGGGCAGCGGCCATATGAGGCAGATGAATGAGTCCCTGCCGGACGTAGGGATAGATTGACTTGGCAATGGTGACGACATTCCGGTTGAGATAGCGAGCCATCTGCTGTATCGAAGTCTGACCATCCATCCAACTCAACAGCCGCTTGGTTTTCTCATCATTGCGATGGATGGGGAGATCATCCACGACCGCTGGGCACTGATGCGGTGACTGAATATGCGGGTAAAACTGGTTCCAGGCCTGAATGTGGGTGGTGATGGTGGCGATGAAGGAGCTGATCTCAAAGGTGGTGAGTTGGGGACTGAGACCGGCCGCTAGTTTGAAGACGAAAGAGCCCTGGTGCAGACTCAGCACATCAAACAAGGTTTCATGCACCATGCCGCTGAGAATGGTGCGCCCCTGCTCGGGGGTGAGGGTGTGATTCTCTAACAGCGCCCATAGATAACCGTATTCGGGAGAGTTAAAGGTGGCGATCGCGGGCACATCGACGTCTTTGAGAGCCGCTTCCAGGCTGTAGCGATGCAAATATTCCTGAAGACGGCTGAGCTGGCCATCAGTCGCGCCTGCATAGACAATCTGGCCGTTGAGAAAAAAGATCAGCCAAGACCGAGGCGAATAACTCTGAGCGGCAGATAGAGCCGAGCTGGGTGCAGCGACAGGCGCATAGGCTTCGACATAAAGCTCACCGGTTCTTTGCCCTAACTCAATGAGCTGCAAGATGCTGCGAATGTCAATTTCGGCGAGTTGCCCCTGCATAGGATGTAGCCAATTCTCGATCAGTGGTGGATGAAGCTTAAATGCAACAGCAGCTGAGAGCTGGACGGCAGGCGGCGATCGCCCGACAGCAGATCTCATTACCGTCCGCAGAGGTCAGGGTGAGGGCCACTTAGCGAGTGCCATGCGCCGCAGAATGCTCCCAATCGTAGCAGCATCCTCGCCGCCTAGCCCATTGTCTCCAATCATATGGTCTACCGTGGCTAATGTCGCTAGATGCAACAGGACTACACCTCATGACGAAACTCAGCAATAGCTCAGGCATTTGATGGTCGGACCCGTGAATGGTTACATCCGTAGGTGGGCAATCATGCGATGTCAGTGAAACAGTCCCGAAGAACGGCCTCCAGGGAGACGAAAGAGACCGAACCTGACACACTCACAGGTTGGGATCAGAATTGGCGTATACAATTATCGACAGTCGAGACATGTAGTGCGGGTTTCCCATATCTTGGGCAACATAAGTTAGTTTAAGAGCAGGCGACAGGGGTCGCAGACCCGCCGCGAGAACAGGGCAAATATAGGTGTCATTAGAAGCGTTACCGATGTTGCGAGTGCAGATTTGGTATTGCAGGTAACGGTTCTTCTGAGTCAAACATCTCAAGGTTATAGGCACCCAGTGACCACGATACGGGAAGAGGAAGACAAGCGTGCTTTATCTGGCTGAGGTTCAAAAAAAGTCTGGTGGCTTCATCGGTGGCGGTAAGGCAGACTTTAAGCTTCTGGCCTGTCAACGAGGTGATACCTGGACAGGGGTCCCTGGCGAAGAAGTGATTGCGGCACCTGACGATGCCAACTACAACGCTGGAGCGTTGGTGATGGTAGAACTGTCTAACAACCGCCAAGTGCAGCGTCATTACGACGCTGGTCGGCCGCTGGTCGGCATTTTGCAAAATTTTTCTAACCAAGCGAAAAAATCTAAATCTCAAGAAGAAGAGATTGATCAGTGGAAACAGTCTTTGACCTTTCAAAGTCAAGAACTGAACCGCCGCGAGCTCGAACTTGAAACTCGTCAAGAACAGGTTGAGCAGGCCGAAGCCGATCTGGAGCAGTTGGATGCTCAACGTCAAGAAATCGAGGCATCTCAGCAAGAGCTCGACAAGATCAAAGAGGATCTTGACCGCAAGCATGAAGAGTTGCAGGGGGCGTGGGATCACTTAAACGGTGAGGTGCGACGATTTGACGAGCGCCAAGAAAATGCGGCTCAACAAGCCGGCTTAGACGAAACCCAGATCAATCAACTGCAAGAAGCCTTAGAGCGTTTGACCAATGCCGTGACGCCAACAGAAGGCGTGCGCGAGCAGCTAAATTTAGCCTATGACTTGGTCAATCAGCAGCAGACCGCCCTGGCTGAGCGCCAGCAATCGCTAGAAGACCAGCAGCAACTCTTAGAAGAGCGGCGCCAGCAGCTGCAACAAGACCACGAAGCCCTGACTGAACGCTGGCATCAATGGCATGATGCGGAATCGGCTTTAAACACGCGGCGGGCCGATTTGAAATTTCAACAGCAGCTGTTAGTCAGTAAGCAAGCTCATATGCAAGGGTTATCTCAACAGTTGCAGTTGCAAAGTAACCTATATCAGCAGGTGTATGAGCTGCTCAACACCTCAGACAAGGTACGTCTTAGTAACAAGGTCGATGTTGGAGCGCTCGATGCGCTGCCATTGGAAGAGCTGCAGAAGACGGTCTCTGATTTAGAGAAAGATTTGGAAAAAGTTTCACGGTTTGTGAACGACCAAGAAGAGGAATTGACGCTAGAGCAGCAAGCGATCGACGAGCTGCAGCAGAAAATTGAGCAAGCTAACGAATTCGATCGCCTGCAGCTAGCGGCAGAACTCACCGATGAGCAAGATCGCTATCAGATGCTGAACGAAACGTTGGTCGGTCAGCGACGTAATCTATTAGAGCGAGAAGAAGTTCTGAGTCAGCATCAAGCAGTGTTGCGTCGCCGTCAGGGGCTAGCGGCGGAAGAAACGCCGGTCAATGTCGTGGATTTAGAGCCGATCTTGAAGCAAATTGACGGCTCACGACAGCAGACCTCGGAAACGCTTCAGCAGGCTGAAGCAGAAATCAAAGAAATACAGGCTCAAATTGAAGCGCTGAAACAAGAAATTGAACAACAGTCCAACGAACAGGCGACTGGCCGAGAAGAGCTGAAACAGCAGGATGGCAACCTCTAGACTCAAGAGGCCGAGGTGGGAGTCATTGATGGTCGCGTCCAACTGCTGACGGAACTGCTCGCCCCCCTGCAGGAAAAAGCTGACGGGATGCGCCAGAAACTGGACGATATGACCGCATCTTTGTCACAGGTGCAAGAAGCCAGCGACTATCAACTGCAGGCGATCGCGGAGGTCAAGCAGTTAGTGTCAACCCTGGCTGCGGGCGACCCTTCACAAGCGGTATCGGCCTAATTGACTAAATGGCCCCTGTTCACATTGCAGCCTGACTTTTCAGTCAGTCATACGCTAGGGACTGTCCGCCTTAACCCCAGCTATCTGTGAGAGGATGAGGATTGGCGTTATCGCTGAACTCGCATATGTCTGAGCCAGTCATTTGGGTGAACGAGCAAATTGATCCTTGCGGGATTTTATATTCCTGCATTGCCTGCGTGGATGAGCAGCAGGCAAAGGACTGTTACGAATCTTTTTTAGCAAATCTCACCCCAGAGCAAAAAGCATCCGGCTGGGTAGTGCAGATGCGATCTGTCCCTTCGTGGGATGAGGTGCCCGTGAGCGCTTTAAAACTTAGTTATTGATGGCGATTGAGGTCAACCAGCGTTTGACTTAACACGCGGACGGGTTCGGTTGCCTCGGCAGAAAACAAGGAGAGATCAATTGGCCCCCAACTATGGTGGGCACTCTCTGCCAGATCAAGTAACAAAGGATCGCGCAGACGAATGCGACCGGGGGCGCGCAGCACCAATAACGGAACCTGAGACTGGCCCGCTTCTGCAATCAAAGTCCACTCGCAGGTGTTCAGCCAAGCTTGTACTGGACGCGTCAGTCGCTCTTTGAATTCACTGAGGCGGTAGTGCTGAGCTAAGACATCGCGCCAGCAGTAGCTAAATTCGGCTGGTGTTGTCATGGATATACCTGGATGACCTATTCCTGAGTTTAGCTTTCCCCGCTGGAGCGATCTGTTAAATCTATCTATATGGTCAATAAGCTTAAAATTTGTTCTGAATTCAGATCTGTTGTTCATCTGGTGTTCATTGCTTTCGGTAGCCAATCTATCAGTCGGTATTCCTCAGCATCTTGTGCACATGGACTGCCCTAACGGTGAAGGTGAGTGATAGCCGATAAAGCCGTGAACCGTGATATCTCCGTACTGTGTCTGCACCAACGTAGGGTTGGACTGCTAGCCCAGACTATCGACGATGTATGACGATGTATAAGGGTGAGGCATAATTGAAATGAAATTATGTTGTATTTAAGAGCCCATCAATACGTTGGTTGTAGTGAAGAAGTCATTCTCTAGATCTCAAGCACTAGCAACTCATCGTGCTCTGACAATAGATTTCACTCAAGAGCGTGAAGTCATACAAATCTTGCCTTCAGGAGCATTGCTTTCAAGCCAGCCAGGACAATGGAGTGGAGTTCATCTAAGCTACTATCACCATCCTGCCTACGAAATTTCGACGATCACCTCTCAACACCACTTAGTCTTGATTCATTTAGAAGCAGCGACTCAAGTGGAGCAATGGTTGGGCACCCAATATCAAAAACATCATTATCAAGTCGGCAGCGTTCTGGTTATTCCGGCTCATACCCCTCACTGTGCAAATTGGGATGCCGAAAATCGCTACTTGATTCTGAGTCTTGAGCCGAGTACATTCCTCCAAGCCGCGAGATCGGCTAGTGACAGCAATGCATTTGAGCTAGTTCCGCATTTTACTGCTACGGATCCGTTAGTGCACGGCATCGGTTTATCACTCAAAGCTGAACTTGAGTCAGGCAATCTGGGAGGGCAATTATATGCTGATACCCTGTGCGCGACGCTTTTTGCCCATCTGCTGCGCCACTACACAGCGCAGAAAGCCAGCGTGTCCACTCAACCCAGAGGGCTGCCCCGTTATCGACTGCGGCAAATTATTGAGCATATAGATACTCACCTTGACCAAGGCCTGACCCTGGCAGAACTGGCGGTGATCGCTCAATTGAGTCCTAACTACTTCACCCGTTTGTTTAAGCAATCGACCGGACTTACCCCCCATCAGTATGTGATCCACCAGCGAGTTGAGCGGGCAAAACGCCTTTTACTCAAGGGAGAAATCGCGATCGCCGAAATTGCGCTAGAAGTAGGATTTGCCCACCAAAGTCATCTCAATCGCCACTTTAAGCAGTGGGTGGGTGTGACTCCCAAAGCTTTTATCAATAATCAGTGAGAATGTGCAAAAAATCGGAGAAAACGGCAAGATGCCTGGTTTTATGCTTCTGCATACTCTAGTTATCTGCTGATTTCTTCTCGATTGAATTGTTAATCAAGGGCCTAATTGCACATGTCACATATTTTGCACCTTGACTCTAGCCCACGGGGGAGTCGTTCAATTTCGCGTGCTCTCACACAGGAATTTATCTCACATTGGGTGAAGCATCATCCACAAGATACGGTGACTTACCGAGATGTGGGAAAACATCCAATCCCTCCTGTCGATGAAGCCTGGATCGCCGGTGCGTTCAGCAAGACTGAAGTTTTATCCTCCGAACTTGCGAATGCTTTACAGCTCTCAGACGAACTGATTACTGAGGTGTTGAAGGCGGATCGCTATGTGTTTGGGGTACCCATGTATAACTTCAATATTCCAGCGAATTTCAAATCCTATATCGATCAGGTTGTCCGTATCAATCGCACCTTTACTCCCGCTTGGAAAGGTTTGTTGAAGCATAAGAAAATGCTGATTCTTAGCACCCGAGGTAGTCGTTATGCAGCTGGAACAGACCTCATTAGATACGACTTTCAAGAACCTTACCTGCGCACGGTTTTTGGCTTTATTGGTGTAAGTGATATCACGTTTATTTATGCTGAGGGTTTGAATGATGGAGAAAAAGTGCGTCAGCAATCGCTCGCCCAAGCTCGCGATTTAATTCAGCAAATGATCACAACTTGGTAGTGCGGGGAAAAAGACGAGATTGACCATGACTTATCAAACTGAATCACTCCTCCCTGCCGCCAAAGTTGACGTGTGGGGCAAGCGCCGTGTGGATTATCGAGAGATCTTGCTGCTTGCCCTGCCATTATTTCTGAGTAGTGGTGTGCAAGCGGTTCTGAACCTCACTGACTCTTGGTTTATCGGACGCCTCTCGACGGATGCGATCGCCGCAATGGGAGCGCTTTATTTTCTCATCCTGGTACTATTTGTGCTATTCGGCGGAGTCGGCATGTATGTGCAAACCTTAGTGGCTCAAGCTTATGGGGAGGGTAAGCCTCACCAGGCCGCCCAAGCAGTGGGAACTGGTTTTTGGAGCGCACTATTGCTCACCCCACTGTTTGTTGTGCTGGCTGTTTCAGGAGCCGAGTTGCTCAAGCTGTTTCAGTTCTCCCCAACCGTTGAGCAGTTCGCCATCGATTACTGGACACCCCGCCTTCTGGGATTAACAATCGCGATTATCAATTTAGGACTGACTGCCTTCTTCAATGGCGTTGGCAAAACCACAATTACGCTGTGGGTATCGATCACCATTGCTCTCCTCAACGTGGTTTTGAATGAGGAGTTGATGTTTCAATTAGGCATGGGTATGGCCGGGGCAGCATGGGCGACTACTCTTTCGCTCATGGCTGGCATGATGCTTTTCCTCTGGGTTTTTCTCAGCCGTAATATTCGTCAAGATTTCCAATCTCATCGTGTTTGGAATCCCCAATGGCCAACGATTCGCTATCTGTTTGCGGCAGGTCTTCCACTCGGGTTTCTCATGACTGCTGATTTGACTGGGATCGCTTTTTTCCAAATCATGCAGGTCAAACTCGGCGTTGTCCCAGGGGCTGCCACTCAGGTTGTCATGATGCTAACCTCAACAGCCTACATGCCAACACTGGGTATCGCGCAGGCGGGAACCACACTGGTTGGGCAGTCAATTGGCGCGGGCAATCGTCGTTGGGCTCAGCGATTAGGCAATGTGGTGATCGCCCTATGCGTTATCTACGCCGTTACGGCAAACGTTGTGCTCGCACTCAACGGGCAATGGCTAATACCGCTCTTCGTCACCACTACTGATGGTCAGGTGGCAGCTGTCATTGCCCTGAGTCAGACATTACTCTGGGTCGCCATCGCCTACAACGCCTTTAATGCATTAAATATTGGTAGTGCCTTTTGCCTGCAGGGAACTGGAGATGTCAGAATGCCGAGTCTCATTGCTGTCTTCTTAAGCTGGTTAGGCTTTGTACCGTTGACCCATATCCTGACTTTCGCTCCAGGGGAAGGGCTGGCTGATGGGTTACCACAATTCGGGTTTGGAGTATTTGGCGGCTGGACTGCCGCCACGTTGTTTACTGTGGTGCTGAGTTCATGCCTATTCTGGCGATGGCGATTTGGGAGTTGTAAAAAGTTAACTTGAATGTAGAGTAAAGCCTGATTTTAGATTTACTCTTCTCACAAATCTCGCTTAATCAAAACAAGAATTGCTGGACGCTCAATCCACTACAGTTCGCTGGGCTAAATAATCTTCAATATGTTGGGCGTGATCATGGGCCAAACTGAGCGTGGCTAGCTCTTGCCAGTGAAAGGCATTAACCGCGAGCACTTCAGCCGGGTCGTTGATGCAGGGCGGACCTGTGGCAAAGACCTCGATCGCCACGCAGACTGAATGAAAACGACTGTCACGTTCGGGCGAAGAGTATACGCCCACTAGCCGCCCCATTTGAGAAATTTGCAGACCCGTTTCTTCTGCCAGTTCGCGGCGCACCGCAGCCGTGATGGTCTCGCCCCAGTCGATCAAGCCCCCCGGCAGCCCCCAAAGCCCAGAGTCGCGGCGCTGCATCAGCACCACGCTGCCATCAGGCATGATGGGAATCACGCAGACTCCCAGAATTGGACGCCGCAACAGAAGACCCAGCAAAACTCGGGCTGCCCGCTGCAGTGACTCGAACCAAATGAGGCCGCTGAATACCCCGTTAAGCATCGGCAGCGAGCTCAGCAATATCTTTAAGCACTTCTTGGGCGTGGGGTTCGGGCTTAACCTTGCGATAAACCTTGGCGAGTTTGCCATCGGGCGCAATGATAAAGGTGCTGCGGGTAATGCCCATATATTCTTTACCCATGAACTTTTTGAGCCCATAGCTGCCGTACTGCTCGGCGATCGCCCCCCCTTCGTCAACTAACAGGGGAAACGGCAACTCGTACTTCGTCGCAAATTTGGTGTGGGATTTGGCGTCATCGGTGCTGACGCCTAACACTACGACATCACTATTCTGATACTCCGCATAGGCGTCTCTAAAGCCACAGGCTTCTTTAGTGCAGCCTGGCGTATTGTCACGGGGGTAAAAATAGAGCACCACCCACTTGCCTTGCAAATCAGCAAGCTGAACACTCTGGCCATCAGCATCAGGCAATTCAAACGGTGGTGCGGCATCGCCAGCAGTCAGGACCATAGAGACTCATTAGTGAAAGAACGTATTGACATCTTATAACGCCCACACCGCAGTAAAGGTGCGCTAAAGTAAACCCATAACGAATTCGCCTTAGCAAGCATAATCCCCTATTGGTTAGGGGTCGGAGACCCATGAGTTAAGGTGAAAACACCTTGAGAGCATATAGCAATGACATTGGCGAGCCGCTGCGTCAACGCATCAAGGCTGAGGTCATTGTTCTTAAAAACATCTCGATTTTTTCTGATCGTATCCACGCTACTTGAGAACGCTATGAGTGCAACTGTACAAATTAATCCAATGCTGATTGGTCAAGGGCTGCCGCCCTTTGATCAGATTCAACCTGAGCAGATTGTGCCGGGAGTTGAGGCGCTCTTAGCAGCCTTAAACGCTGACCTAGAGCAGCTAGAAACGACGGTTGAGCCGACTTGGTCAGGGTTAGTCGAGCCGCTTACCCAGATCGAAGAGCGTCTGACCTGGAGTTGGGGCATCGTGGGTCACCTAATGGGGGTCAAAAATAGTCCTGAACTGCGGGCCGCCTATGAAGCGATTCAATCGCCGCTGGTGCAATTTTCGAATCGGTTAGGGCAGAGTCAGCCACTGTATGCAGCCTTTAAAGAGATGCGCACCAGCCGTCAGTGGGACGAGCTGACTGCGGCCCAGCAGCGAATTGTCGAAGCAGCCATCCGCGATGCCGAGTTATCAGGCGTGGGGTTGACGGGTGAAGTCAAAGCGACCTTCAACCAAATTCAGCAAGAATTGGCGGAACTTTCGACCCAGTTTTCGAACCATGTTCTGGATGCGACTAAAGCTTTTGGCTTGCAGCTAACCACCGCTGAGGAACAGGAGGGTTTACCCCAAAGCTTGTTGGCTCAAGCAGCTCAGGCAGCTAAAGCCGCTGGTCATGACGAAGCGACAGCGACTCAAGGGCCCTGGCTGATTACCCTCGATGCGCCAAGCTACGTGCCTTTTTTGCAGCATAGCCGTCGCCGTGATCTGCGCGAACAGGTCTATCGCGCGTTTGTGACCCGTGCCGCTGCTGGCGAACTCGATAACCAACCCATCATCGAGCGAACATTGGTGCTGCGACAGCAGATGGCCAAGATTTTGGACTACGACACCTATGCCGAATTAAGCATTGCCCGCAAAATGGCCCCTTCAGTGGCAGCTGTGGAACAACTGATGGAAGAGTTGCGCAGCGCCAGCTACGAGACCGCTACGGTGGAATTAGCCGAACTGACCGACTTTGCCCGCGATCGCGGCTTTGAAGCAGAACTCAAACAGTGGGATTTGCCCTTTTGGGCCGAACTGATGCGCGAAGAGCAGTACGGCCTGAATGATGAAGAGCTGCGCCCTTACTTTCCACTGCCGCAGGTGCTAGACGGTCTATTCACACTGGCGCACCGCTTGTTTGGCGTAACGATCGCCGCTGTTGATGGTGAGGCGCCAGTATGGCACCCCGATGTGCGGTACTTCCAAGTGCAGGGCGAAAGTGGTGAGGCGATCGCTCACTTCTATCTCGATCCGTACAGCCGCCCGGCAGAAAAACGAGGCGGCGCTTGGATTGATTTCTGCGTCAATCGCGGCAAGGTCAAGGACCAGATCCGCCTACCGGTGGCTTACCTGGTATGTAACCAGTCGTCGCCGGTTGATGGCAAGCCAAGTCTGATGAACTTCCGCGAGGTCGAGACGCTCTTTCACGAGTTTGGTCATGGTCTGCAGCATATGCTGACAACGGTTGACTATTCCGGAGCAGCGGGCATCAACAATGTGGAATGGGATGCGGTCGAACTACCCAGCCAGTTTATGGAAAACTGGTGCTATCACCGGGAGACACTGCTGCAGCTAGCGCGCCACTATGAAACGGGAGAACCACTACCCGATGAGCTATTCCAAAAGATTTTGGCCGCCCGCAACTTTATGACGGGCAGTGCGATCTTGCGTCAGGTGAGCATGGGCTGGCTCGACATTGAGCTGCATCATCGCTATCAGCCCGGCGGTGACGAAACCATTTGGGACGTGCGCAACCGTCTGGCTAAAACCACTACGATCTTGCCACCATTGCCTGAAGATGCTTTTCTCTGTGCGTTTGGACATATCTTTGCGGGCGGGTATGCGGCAGGCTACTACAGCTACTTTTGGGCTGAGGTGTTGAGCGCCGATGCCTTTGCCGCCTTCGAAGAGGCCGGGTTGGAAAACGACACCGCGATCGCTGAGACCGGTCGCCGGTTTCGCGATACCGTGCTTTCCTTAGGCGGCAGTCGCCACCCCATGGAAGTGTTCAAATCCTTCCGAGGACGGGAACCGAGCACCCAGGCTTTGCTCCGTCATCGCGGCTTAGTGCCAGCGGCTTAGGGGCTTAATCCCTTCGCTGTCTATATGCCTACCGGTGCACCAACCTCTCTGATCGGCTGGTGCCGGTAAGCTGGCTCCCAATATTGCTCATAGCCCTGGTCGCGATCGCGATCAGGGCTTTTTAGTGTCAGCGAGTCCCCGGTCAAATATCCACGCTTATCAAGCGCACCTGGGGCTCAAGCGCGATCACCCGTATCGAGCCTAGCGATCGCTCACTCAACTGGCCGTGGCCACAAGCCAACTTTTGTCCCTCCAAGCCTCTGCCCGATTAGTAGAGAACCCTCACTAAATCATAAATTTTCAGCCGCTAGACTAGTCCCAAAATTCTATTCCCCTGCCACAAGAAGCCATCCTAAAACAACAACAAAACTCACTGAATCACCAAATATCAATACCAGAAAATTGAAGATCAGAGACATATTCGGTAGCACGAAAAATCTAGCTTTTCTTTTAAGCATTGTTTAAGTGTCCATAGGAAGTATCCTCTGTTGACATAGAAGATCATTGTTTTTCGAGCATTCATGATTCTCTATAGTTATCAATAGTCTTCTAGGGCATGGTTTAGGTATCGCTGAAACCGCTCTTCTGTCTACCTTTTCTAAGGTTCTGCATGATTATCGAACGCTTTAAAGCTAGTCTTTGATGCCGGATTCTCCGAATTCAGAAATGGATGCGGATCAAGGATAAGCAAATCCCAGCTCTTCATTAAACTGATATTGGCTATCCCTTAAAACTCCCGTGAGACACTGCCACTTATAGTTTGAGAAAATTATAGGCAAGACCTAAAAGTTTGCCTCATGGCTCTGCTGATTCCCCTCATTTCGCTTGATTGATTTGAGCCATCATTCAGAGTTTTTCTCGGGCTTTTTGTGTATTTGGAGAAGCTAAAAATATGGCATCTAAATTGACCGGGTTTGCCTCTCTGCCAGCTGATACTTTCGCCGCTGGCCCCCCCACTGGAGTAGGCATTGCCGCGAACGATCGCACTGGCCCCTTTGATGGCCCCCCGGTTCAGGGCTTTAGCGGGGTGCAGTTTGCCCCCGATAGCGATGGGTCGACCTTCTGGTTTTTGTCAGACAACGGTTTTGGTGGCCAATCTAATAGCACTGACTACCTATTGCGGCTCTATCAGGTCGACCCCAGCTTCATCGGGTCTGAAGACGGTGACGGCAGCGTTGACGTTCAGGGGTTCGTTCAGCTCAGCGATCCGAACAATCTGATTCCCTTTGACATCATCAATGAAGGCACCTCTGAGCGCTTGCTGACGGGGGGCGACTTCGACATCGAGTCTTTTGTGCTCGCCGACAATGGCGACATTTGGATTGGTGAAGAGTTTGGTCCCTTTATCCTCCGTTTTGATAGCGAAGGGGTGCTACTAAAAGCACCGATCGCGACCCCTAGCCTCACTGAGCTGAATACCCTCAACGATCAAGCTCCCCTCGTGATTGGTCACCGGGGGGCTAGCGGTGATTTCCCCGAACATACGTTGGAGGCGTATCGGGCCGCGATCGCGGCCGGCGCCAATTTCATCGAGCCGGACCTCGCTATCACTAGCGACGGCGTACTCATTGCCCGTCACGAGCCGACTTTAGCCCAAGTGGAGTTGGATGAGAATGGCGAAATTTTGCTGGATGCAGCCGGTAGCCCTGTGGTGCAGCAGAACAGCACCCTGACCACCAACGTGGCTGATTTGCCCCAATATGCTGATCGCCTGACCGTCAAAAACTTAGACGGCGTGCTGGTGGGCGGCTGGTTTGCCGAAGACTTCACCTTTGCCGAACTCGCAGCTGACGTCCGGGCGCGTCAGTCGCGGGACTTCCGCGATCAGGCCTTCAATGACTTGTTCCAGATTCCCAGTCTGGAGCAGGTGATTGAGCTAGTGCAGCAGGTTGAGGCCGAAACCGGCGTGCAGATCGGCATCTATCCCGAAACCAAACACCCCACCTTCTTCGACGAGCAAAACCTATCGCTCGAAGAGCCGCTGGTGCAAACCCTGGTGGAAACTGGCTTCACCGACCCCGATCGCATCTTCATCCAGTCCTTTGAAATCGATAATTTGCTGGACCTGCAGGAACTGCTCGCAGCCGAGGGCCTCAGTGATACGCCCTTAGTGCAGCTCTTTGGCGATACCAACGGCGACTTTATCAACGCGGGCGGTGGCGGTTTCTCGGTTCCTTACGACGTGGTTGCCAATGTTGAGTCGGGCTTGAGCGCTGCTGAGCTGGCGGCCATCTATGGCGATCTGGCCCAGTTCATCAACTTTGACGCGCCGACCTATGGCGATTTGACTAGCCAGGCGGCGATCGCGGCGATTAGTTCCTATGCGTCCGGGCTGGGACCATGGAAAAACAATATCCTGCTGCGGAAGGGCATTGACACACCTGTCGATGGCAACGGCGACGGCGTGGCCGAAATCACCACCCAATTGACCGGTGAAATCTTCCCCCTCATCGATCGTGCCCATGAAGCCGGATTGCAGGTACACCCCTACACCCTGCGGGACGAGGAGCGCTTTTTGACCCTCAACCCCGACGGTACGCCGCAAACGCCGGAAGAGGAGTATGAGCAGCTCATCGCAATCGGAGCCGACGGCTTTTTCACCGACTTTCCCCGGACGGGGGACCCGGTGCGCGATCGGCTGGTCGCGGATGAAGTACGCGCCCCTCAAAATCCTGACTTTGACTTTAATACGCTGAATGGGCAAACGCCTCTGGTAATTGGCCATCGCGGTGCCAGCGGCGACTTGCCTGAGCACACGCTAGAGGCTTACCGTCTCGCCATTTATCAGGGCGCGGACTTTGTTGAACCCGATCTCGTCACCACCAGCGACGGCGTGCTCATTGCCCGTCACGAACCGATGCTCGACGACACCACTAACGTGGCGGCGGTGTTTGGAGCCGAGCGCATGTCAACCAAGCTGCTAGACGGTGTGGAAGTCACCGCCTACTTCGCGGAGGACTTCACCCTTGCAGAGATCAAACAGTTAGGCGCGCTGCAGCCGCGGCCTGATCGTCCTCAAGAGTTCAACGGCCTGTTTGAGATTCCCACCTTCCAAGAAGTGATTGAACTGGTGCAAGCAGTCAGTGCTGAGATCGGTCGCGACATCGGCATCTATCCCGAAACCAAACACCCCACCTTCTTTGACGAGCAAGGTCTCTCGCTCGAAGAGCCCCTGATCGAGACGCTACAGGCAACGGGCTTCACCGATCCTGATCGCATCTTCATTCAATCCTTCGAATTCCAAAACCTGATCGATTTGCAGGGCCAATTAGACGCCTCGGAGCTTGGCGATCTGCCCCTCGTGCAACTCTACGGCAATACCCTGCCAGAGGCGCCCGTAGATGCCGGGTTTTCAGCACCCTTTGATATCCGCTTTAATGTGGCTGAGGGCAATGACCTGGAAGCGATTTACGGCGCTGACTTCCTCGCTGCCGTGGAAAATTCTCTGTCAGAGACGACCGTCTACAGCGATCTCGATAGCCCTGAGTTTCTGCAAATGATTAGCGACCTGTATGCCGAAGGGGCAGGGCCTTGGAAGAACAACATTCTGCTGCGGGAGCCGCTGGAAACACCAGTAGACGCCAACGGCGACGGTGCAGCCGAGATTACCACTCAGCTCACGGGCGACATCACGTCTTTCATCGATGACGCCCACACTGCCGGATTGCAGGTGCATCCCTACACCCTGCGAGACGAAGAGCGCTTCCTGACGCTGAACCCCGACGGCACACCGCAGACGACGGGTGAAGAGTTTGAGCAGCTAATCGAGATCGGGGCCGATGGCTTTTTCACCGACTTTCCCGAGACTGGCCGCATCGTTCTGGAGCAGTTCCTTACGGTGGAAGATACGGCGAATATCCGTGGTTCTCGCGGTTACGAAGGCATGGGCTTTAGTCCCGATCGCACCACCCTCTACCCCATGCTAGAAGGCACGGTGTTTGGCGATCCCGAGGCGTCGCTGCGCATTTATGAATTCGACGTGGCCGACGCAGCGTTTGAGGGGTTGGTAGGCCTTTATCAAATGGATGCGCCGAACCATGCGATCGGCGACTTGACCCCCATCAACGACGACGAGTTTCTCGTCATTGAGCGCGATGGTGGTCAAGGCGACGCCGCTGAATTCAAAAAGGTCTTCCAAATTGACCTGTCGCAGATTGACGCAGACGGCTTCGTTAGCAAGGCAGAAGTCGTCGACCTGCTGAACATCGACGATCCTGATGACCTGAACCAGGATGGCGAAACCACCTTTACTTTCCCCTTCGTCACCATTGAAGATGTGTTGGTGTTAGATGAGCAAACGATTCTCGTTGCCAACGACAACAACTATCCGTTCTCGGTCGGTCGCGGCCCCGACATCGACAACAACGAAATCATCCAGATTCAGCTAGAGCAAACCTTAGCCCTAGACGATCGCCTCGGGATTGTGGGGCTGTCTCAAGGGGAAATTATCGCCTTTGAAGGCACCGGTCTGGTCGCAGGCACCGTCATCACTGACCAGCTCTCTGGCTTAACCGTCACAACGGATGGTCTGGCGGCCATGCTGTTTGACTCGGCTAACCCCACTGGGGGCGATGGTGACTTAGGCAGCGATACCGCCGGTCTGGTCTTAATCTTGTCGGAAGATGGCAACAGCGATAATCCTGATGACAACGCGGGTGGCGGCACCCTGGAGTTTACCTGGGATGAGCTGGTTGCCATCAAGAGTGTGGGCTTCTTAGATACTGAGGAAGCGGGCTCTATTGAACTGTACGGTGCTGACAGTGTTTCTTTAGGCAGCCGCGACATCGTGACGACGAAAAATGGGGCCTCGGGTCTGGTCGAAATTGACCAGAGCGACGTCAGCAAGATGGTGGTCAATCTCGGTGGCAGTGGCGCCATTACTGACATTGTGCTGGCGTAAACCGATGTGCAAGCGGGCCGGCGACGTCATCCCACAGGTTCCTCCGCCTGGGAGCGTCACGCCTAAACGGTGAACTTTAGACTCAATGCCTGACAGCCCTGGCCGCGATCGCGGCCAGGGCTTTTTGTATGGGCAATCGTCCCGAGCCAAGTATCCACAGTTATCAAGCGCACATGAGATGAAGCGATCGCCGACTAAATTCACGCTCCAAACAAGTCAACGCTGGAGCGTAAATGCTGCAAATTGTTAACTCTGAACAGGTGAAAATCTGGAGGATTAAGCCGACATAAAGGTCTTCAGGGAGTGCGCAGCCCATGCTTCAGCGGAACTTCATCGAGTTTGCCGGTAGCCTCCGTAAACCGCGATTAAAGTCTTCATAAACTGCCCTTGACTTCTCAGGAATATCCTCATTCTTGGTGTGATCAACGCACTTCAATCTTGACTCGTATACGGAACTGATCACGCGCTAGACGCCCGATCACTGTTGGGAGCGACGACGTCGCGCCCCATTTTGCTGCGTCTTGAAGCCGCCATGCGCGGCTTCTCCCTTCACCCCCAAACAGGCACGCAACCATATGTCTATTCGTTTTGCCAGCTACAACGCCTCGCTCAATCGCTCCGAATCGGGGCAGCTGATTACCGATTTATCAACACCAGACGATAGCCAAGCGCAGGCGATCGCCGAAATCATCCAGCGCAACAACCCTGATGTGATTTTGGTGAATGAATTCGACTTTGACGCGGCCGGTGAAGCAGCCGCGCTGTTTCAAAACA